>SVFZ01000090.1 GCA_015056585.1 Butyrivibrio sp.
GGCTTTGAGATACCACAGGAGTTTGACGAGAGCAAAAATATAGAACTGACTTTTTGGGCAAAAAATGATACCAACAAAACCCAGACAGCCATTTATAACAAGGCAATAAGTGACTTTCAAAAGCTTTATCCGAACATCACAGTAAATATGAGACTGTATACCGATTACGGCAAGATTTACAATGATGTGATAACCAATATTTCCACCAATACCACGCCAAATGTTTGTATTACATACCCGGATCACATTGCCACTTATCTGACGGGTAATAATACTGTGGTACCGCTGGATGATCTTTTTGTCGATGAAAATTACGGCCTTGGCGGGAGCAGGCTTAAGTTTGATTCTCCAACACTCTCAGAGGTGATTCCGGAGTTCCTTGATGAATGTATGATCGGAGAAAATCACTATGCGCTTCCCTATATGAGATCAACGGAGGCCTGCTATGTGAATAAAACCTATGTGGAAAAACTTGGATTTACTTTGCCAAAAGACCTTACCTGGGACTTTGTCTGGGAGGTTTCAGAAAAGGCAATGGAGCAGAATGCTGACGGAACCTATAAGATCAATGGACAGAATGTTATGATCCCCTTTATTTACAAGTCAACCGATAACATGATGATACAGTCTCTTAAGCAGCTTGGAGCGCCATACTCGGATGCTGACGGAAACGTACTTCTTTTTAACGATGATACAAAAAATATCCTGAAGACTATTGCTGAACACACTAAAAGTGGAGCTTTTTCCACATTCAAGATATCGGGATATCCGGCAAACTTCCTAAATGCCGGACAGTGTATTTTTGCAATTGATTCTACAGCAGGCGCTACATGGATGGGATCAAATGCTCCGCTTCTTGATATTGCCAAGGACAAGCTGGTCGACTTTGAGACTGAGGTTATGAGGATTCCGCAGTTTGATCCTGATAATCCGAAGATGATATCGCAGGGGCCGTCTGTTTGTGTTTTCAACAAAGCAGATCCTCAGGAAGTTCTGGCATCCTGGCTCTTTGCACAGTATCTTTTGACAAATGATGTACAGATAGCATATTCAGAGACGGAAGGGTATGTCCCTGTAACCAGTAAAGCTCAGAATGATCCGGCTTACCGTGAATATATTTCTCTTGAAGGAAGCGACAATGAACTTCACTACGATGTGAAGATAAAAGCATCAAAGCTTCTTATGGAAAACACTCAGAATACTTTTGTGACACCGGTGTTTAACGGCTCTGCTTCCGTAAGAGATGCAGCAGGACAGCTGATTGAGAATGTTACCAAGAATGTAAAGCGCAAAAAGACTGTAGATGACGCATTTATAGAGAAAATGTATGAGGACGTGAGGTCACTTTATCATCTGGATCAGGGAGCCGGAACGGGGATGAACGGAAAGAACGACCTCGGAAGCCTTCCTGCGCCTTCGATAGCTCTTTTGACAATTCTTGTTTTGGCATGGGTATTGATAGGTGTCTACTGGTTAAGAGAGAAACTCAAACAAAAAGAATTGTAATTATCCGAGAATGCTTGTATAATTGCATTGTTTGTAATTGTTTGGCCGTAATTTCGTTATTCGAAATATGGACCTGCGCACAATAGGAGGAAATATTATGAAGAAGACACTTGCAGTATTACTTACAATGGGACTTGCTCTCTCATTTGTTGGCTGCGGCAGCAAGGAAGCAGCAGAGGCTGTAACAGAGACAGCTACAGAGGCAGTTTCAGAAGTTGCAGAGACAGCTACAGAGGCAACTTCAGAAGTTGCAGAGACAGCTACAGAGACAGCAGAGGCTGTAGCAGAAGTTGCAGAGGATGCTAAGGGCGAAGGCGTTATGTCATATGCAGAGTATGACGCAGCTCCACTTGATTCAGAGGTTGTAGTTGAGACTTATGTACAGGCTAAGCAGTCATGGTGGGAAGATAAGGCTACATTCTATACACAGGATCAGGATGGCGCTTACTTCATCTATGAGATGGCTTGCTCACAGGAAGATTATGACAAGCTTACACCTGGTACAAAGATCAAGGTTTCAGGTGTTAAGTCTGAGTGGTCAGGCGAAGTTGAAATCGTTGACGCTACATTTGAGATCGAGGATGGCAACTTTGTTGCAGAGGCAAAGGACGCTACAGATCTTCTTGGAACTGATGACCTTATCGGACTTCAGAACCAGCTTGTTTCTTTCAAAGATATGACAGTTGAGGCAGTTTCATTCAAGAACGAGCAGCCCGGCGATGATATCTATGTAACTCTTTCAAAGGATGGAAACAACTACGAGTTCTGCCTTGAGTACTATCTCAATGGTTCAGACGAGGAGTTCTACAATCTTGTAGGCGGCCTTGAGGCTGGTCAGACAGTAGACGTAGAGGGATTCCTTTACTGGTATGAGGGTGCGAACCCACACATCACAAAAGTTACTGTTAAGTAATTATTTGTAAAACAGCTTTAAATATTTAACCGACTTGGAGACACGGCGTAAAGTGGATTTGCGCTGTGTCTTTTTTTATTGCAGGCTGCAAGCATTAAGATGCGTCAATAGCACAGATGTGTTATTATATCCGTGGAAAAAGGAGAAAGAAAATGATAAAGGAAGTTAAGATAGATACGCTTGAACAGCTTTTGCCGCTTCTTACAGAGCAGGAATACAGGCCTGACCTGGACAGGAACAGGAGCCCGTATATTTACAGAGGCATGTCGGATGCTTCTTTTAAGATGTACACAAGCCTTAGCAGGAACTGTAAGGGAAAGCAGAAACATCTTGAGCCTGCGATCCTTGAAAATTTTGCCAAATATGCCATAAATGATGAGCCGTCTATTGGACATTCCGTGTGGAGACAGATGATTTTAGGACAGCACTATGGTCTTCCCACAAGACTTTTGGACTGGACTCAGTCAGCGCTGGTGGGGCTTAATTTCTCAATGACCGAGGAAAATCTAGAGGAAATGGACAAGCACGACTGCATGGTGTGGAGAATCAACATGTCTGAGATGGTAGACATTCTTCCTGAACCCTACAAATATGCGGTCAACAAAAAGCACTCCACTATTTTTACTGTGGATATGTTAAAAGAGCTGACAGGAAACAGCTTAAAGCAATATGACGCGGACATGGGTGATTCTGCAATGGTTATAATCGAGCCGCCTTCATTAAACCAGCGAATCATAAACCAGCATTCATTTTTTGCTGTTGTTCCTATGGGGATTGAAGATATAGAGGGTTTCCTTGATAAAAACACAAAAGATACCGTAAAATATGTGATCGATAAGAAACTAAGGTGGAGAGTCCGCGACATGCTCGATCAGCTCAACATGAGCGAACGAATCGTATATCCGGGCCTCGAAGGCCTCTCAAAGTGGATCGCAAGGCATTACTACGTGAAATGATATTGCATCCTGAAGTCAATCAGTCATGTGCTTGCATAGATGTTTAAAGGAGAAGATATGAAGGGACCAACTATTACGAAAGAGAATGTGGAGACAATTCTCGACAAGAAGTTCATTAGGGTTTTTGACCTTAAGTATGCGGAGGGAAGGCACTATTTTGATGCCACCAGAAGAAGCCTTGATAATATCGTAGCCACAAAGACAGAGGAAGAATTTAAGAAGATGCTTCCCGATGCTGTCAGCTGCATAGTAATTATTGAGCAGAAGGGAAAAGAGCCACAGCTTCTTTTCTCCTATGAATACAGATATCCTGCAGGAAGATTTCTTCTCGGAGTTCCCGCAGGACTTCTTGATCCGCAGGATGCTAATGAAGAGAATCCGGTAGTTGCCACAGCTATCAGGGAAATTCACGAAGAAACAGGAATCGTTGTTGATACTAAAAGGGACGAGGTGGAAGTTGTAAATCCGTTTCTTTTCAGCACGCCGGGAATGACAGACGAGAGCAATGCTCTTGTAAAGGTAGTCTTAAAGCTTGATGACTTAAGCGAGCTGTCTCAGGACGGAGCGGAAGGCCAGGAATGCTTTGATGGATTCTGCCTTGTAAATAAGGAAGAAGCAAAAAGGATACTGAAAGACGGCGTTGATGCCAACGGCCATTTCTATTCGGTATACACATGGGCTGCGCTCATGTATTTTGCCACAGATATGTGGAAGTAAGCGGGAGTAAGTTGTTTTTATGAAGTACGATGCATTTATAAGTTACAGACATCTTGAGCAGGATATGTTCGTTGCAAAGGGGGTTCACAAGGCTCTTGAGACTGCCAAGATACCGAGAAAGATCCAAAAAGAAACAGGCATCAAAAGGATAAAGAGAGTATTCAGAGATCAGGAGGAGCTTCCAATCGGAAGCGACCTTACTCATAACATAGACTATGCCCTGAGAGAATCAGGGTTTCTTATTGTAATATGCTCGCCTCAGACAAAAGAGTCACAGTGGGTAATGAAGGAAATTGACACCTTCATTGAACTTCATGGCAGGGAAAATGTGCTGGCCGTCCTGGTGGACGGGGAGCCGGCAGATTCTTTTCCTCATCAGTTATGTATGGATGAAGACGGAAATCCGGTAGAGCCTTTGGCGGCAGACGTAAGAGGCAAGAATAAAAGAGAAGTAAAAAAGAAAATAAAGTCAGAGTCCCTGAGGCTTGCGGCAGCTATTTTGCACTGCGACTATGATGACCTTAAACAGCGTCACAGAGAGCGCAGAATGCGCAGGAATATGGCAATTGCCGCAGTTGTCGGTGCACTTGGAGTGGCATTTGGCATTTACAATGCCTATAACCTGAATAGAATAAACGAAAATTACCAGCAAAAGCTTGTGAATGAATCCAAGGTTCTTGCTGCAACATCTCTTGATGTACTTGCAGAAGGAGACAGAGCAACAGCGGGACTGATTGCCCTTAAGGGCCTTCCGGTTGAAGGGCAGGAGAGACCTTTTGTCAGCGATTGCATGTATGCTCTCGAGCAGGCAACAGGCGCATACAACAATGGGGATGAGACATTAAACGACAAGCTTTTAAAACATGAGCTGCCTGTGGATGAAATGGAATATGATGCCGAGGGTACGGTAATAATGTCCTACGACCAGATGGATAATGCCTACTTCTGGGATGCGCAGACAGGAGATCTGTTGTTTTTCCGTGGTTGCGAGTATATTGATGGGGACAGAAATGAAGTTAAAGATCTTGCTGTAAATAACGGCAGATATGTCATCGCTTCATCCAAGTATCTGACTGCGTATAAGGCTGACGGAACCAGCGATTATGATGTGAAGCTTCCGAACACCGGAAATTATGCTGCGTTTAGCAGAGACGGTGAAATTGTGGCTATAAGCGAACATGATGTCATGGAGATATACAATGTTTCAGACGGATCATTAAAAAAATCCTTTGAAAACACTGTTTTGGGACATTCCTTCGGCATGAAGCTGAAGTTTTCCGCAGAAGGCTCTTATCTGGCAACTAATCACTCCGCAGATAAGGGAGAAAACGGATATTGTTCTGTATATAATGTTGCAACAGGGGAGGAGAGAGTTCTTTCCCTTAATGCTAATTCAGCACTTGATATCAGATTTACATCCGATGACGCCATAGTTGTAGCCTCAATAGGAAGCGAAAGCTTCTTACAGAACGGTGATTTTCCGATGTACTTGCAGAAGTTCGACGTTAAGAGCGGAGAGCTTATATGGGAAAAAGAGCTGTCATATTACAACTACGGATATAACACAAGTTATACAAGGATCTGGGACAGGGACTACACGGATTCTGCCGGAGCTTCTCACCCTGAGATTCTTGTTTCGGCCAGCAGAAAACTCTACACGCTGGATGCTGATACCGGAGAACTTGTGGCAACTTTTGAGGCGCCAAGTGATATTCAGACATTCTATATTTCGGGAAATGCTGCCAATGCATTTGTGGCATGCTCAGAGGGAAGACTTTACAGTATCAACGGAACCACAGGTTATAACTATTCCGACTATACGGAAGAGCTCTCAACCGGCAGTATTATTGATGTTTTGATGGGCTATGGCAGAATTGTGGTTAAAGAATACAGGTCACCTAACATCAAGATCATGTCAGGACTTACTGATGAAACAAAAGAGGATCTGGAAGATCCCGGCCTTCATGTGGTGGATTACTTCGGAAGTCCGGATGAATCTACTTTTATCCTGGAAGCTGAGTCAGAAAGCGGAAGTGATAAGACCACTTACCTTGTTTATGATACAGACAGTGGCACAAAGAAAGCCTCTTTTGATATAGACCAGATGTACACTATGAGTTCGTTCTACCTGGATGAGGATACAGTTGTTGTTCCGGGAAAAAGAGGAAGTATCTTCGTTTATAAGCTGAGTGAGAACAAGACAGATGAGCATAAGCTGTATGATGAGGATATTATTACTGACAAGTACAGTGTGTCTTTGAATAAGAGATTCATGTCAGCCCTTGAGAGCCGAATAGTGACCATGGACCTTGAGACGATGCAGGTGATAAGTGAAGTCAGCCCGGAAGAGAATTTCTTCGGCGGTGTTGTGACCAACGACGGAAGCAGGATCTATGGATATAATTATGATTTCGGATTCATGTATCTTGATCTTGCCACAGGAGAGCAGACCCATCTTTTCCCTGACTTTAATGTCAACGGAGTATCTCTCAGCAGTGATGATAAGATGGCAGCTTTGACCTGTACAGATGGAATGCTCAGGATCTATGACACCACAAACTGGGAGCTTGTTGACAGCATGGAGTTTTACGGAGATGATTCTGATCTTGTGGTGTTCTCTGCAGATGGTGACAAGCTGTTTTTGCAGGGCATGGATCTGTATTTCAAGGTCTATGATATGTCTGATAAGGAGTATGTATTCTCTTCAGACGGTCAGATGCTTGGTATTAATGATGTAAACTATGACGAGCAGAACGAGACTGTTGCTCTTTCTAATTACACGGATATGTACGTGGTAGACGTGAAAGGAAACAGCTTTATCCACAGAGCGCCGCTGGGAAAGATCTATTTACCGGGCAAGCAGTCCATGATTTGTGCTTCTTATAGCAAACTCTATAAATTCAGGGTAAAGACGCTGGAAGACCTCGTAAAGGCATTTCGCGATGAAATGGGAGATATAGAGCTTAGTGAAGAGCAGAAACTGATTTACAAAATTGACTGAAAACATATTTTTTAATCATATAATTTGTAATAAACTGTAAATAATATCAGAATATTGCCGATATACTATACGTAGAAGAAGATAGCCTAAAGTCCACTAAGGCGGGTTTAGATAAAGGCAAGGATGCGTACGGATCATATCCGGGAAATGGAGGGAACCATGAGCAATATTTCTGAGATTACTTCGGCAAATAGTGCGCCGATGCTTGAAAGTGTTAAGAACGCTTCAGTTAAAGAAAAGGGCGGCGTAAGTAATACCAATTACGGAAAGACCATAGGAAAGGCTCAGCTTTCTGAGGAAGGCGCCAAGTACTATGAAGAACTTAAGAAAAAGTATTCAAATATGGATTTTGTCCTTGTATCAAAGGATATGAAGGACTATGCAAAGCAGAATGCCAGCTCCTTTGGAAATGCCAATAAGATGGTTGTTCTCATCGATGAAGAGAAGATCGAGAGAATGGCAACCGACTCGCAGTTCAGGGCAAAGTATGAAGGTCTGATTGCAAGGGCTCAGTCCAGCATGCCTGCGCTTAAATCTCTGGCTGAGAAGCAGGGGAATGTGAAAGCAATCGGAATGCAGGTTGGAGACAACGGAAAGGCATCTTTCTTTGCTGTCATGGAAAAGTCTTCCAAGGATATGCAGGAGAAGCTCTCTGCTAAACGGGCTGCCAAAAAAGAAGCTGAGAAAAAAGCCGAGAAGAGAGCAGAGAAAGTAAAGCAGTCTGAGGAACGTCTTGAGAAGATGAGGGACAAAGTAAAAGATGGAAGTGACCTTAAGACTGATGATGTAGAATCGGATGAAGATGTGGAGATCATTATGGCCAATTCCATCGAGGAGCTTCAGAGCAAGATTGAAGCCTATAACTTTAATCTTCGCGCCAACAGTATTCAGGCACCTATGGAAAAGATGGTGGGACAGTCCATAGATTTTAAGGGGTAACTTGTAGCTTGGCATATAAGTTGTTGGAGGTATTTGGGGGAAAGATATGTACAGAATAGCAATCTGTGATGATGAGAAAAGCTCTGCCGCTTTTGCGGCGGAGCTTTTGGATAAATACAGAAGAGAGCATCCAAAGCTTGAGTTTAAGGTGGATACTTTTTACTCCTCTCTCGACCTATTGGAGGCTGCAGGTAAAAAGCCCTATGATATTTATCTGCTTGATATTTATGTGGATAAGCTGAGCGGAATAGAGATTGCTGAAAGCATTAAAGAGTCCAATGAAAGTGCAAAAATTATTTTTATGACATCCTCCAATGCCTTTTATAAGGATGCTTTCAGGATTCAGGCTGTTCATTATCTTGAAAAGCCTATTCTGGAGCAGGACTTCTTTGAAGCAATGGACAGAGTATGCATAACAAATGACATACGATATCTGACAGTGAGGGAAAGCGGCGAAGTAAGTAAGATCAACATTGATGATATCCTTTATATTGAGTCTGAGGACCACTATAAGAGAATAGTCACCACACAAAAGAGCTTTTTTGTAAGAAGCACAATGCAGACCCTTATGGATGAGATAAACTGTGAGTATTTTCATGCATTTGGAATGAAAACCATCATTAATCTGAAAAAGGTTCTGAAGATTACCAAGGATGTGGTAACAATGGATGACGGAGCAAAGTTCCCTGTTCCGAGAGGAACTTACAGAAACCTTAGTGAACTGCTCCTTAAATATACGTTTTAAATAATAAGGTAAATACAAAACCCTCCGGTCACTTTCTGTGCCGAAGGGTTTGTTTTTATCAGTGGATCATGTTTTCGTAATCAAATACCGGACAGCCCTTATCGTCCCACTTTACTTCCATAAGCATTGTGTGCCTGTTGGGATCATAAAGAGGATCGCCCTCTATTTCAAGGTAGGTTCTGGCATGAAACACACATACATCTCGGCCATCAGGAAGCTTTGTGAAGCTGTTGTGGCCTGGACCATAGAAGCCCTTTTCTCTATCGGAAGCAAGAACCGGCTTTTTCTCCTTCTGCCAGGCTCTTGGATCTAACAGGTCTGCATCTTCATTTATGCTCAGCATTCCGAGACAGTAACATTCCCCGGTTGCGCTCGCAGAGTAGGTAAGGAAGATCTTTCCGTCCTTTTTGATAACAGCAGGACCTTCGTTGACCCAGATATCAACTCTCTCCCAGTCATAATCGGGAGTTGTCAAAAGAACCTGTGGGGTAGAGAGCTTTGTGGGAGATTCCATCTTTGCGATGTAAAGGTTTGATATTCCTATTCCAACGCTGACTTTTTCTGCCCAGATGTAATAGTATTCGCCCTTGTTTTCAAGGATTGTGGAATCAAGGCTGAAGGACTTAAAAGAGTAGATGTCATCATCACTTCTTTGGATCATACCTCTTTCAACCCATTCGTCCGTCATGGGATCCGGTCCCAGACACTCCAGGATATAGGGACGAAGTCGCCATATTTCCTCAGCTCTGGAAGCTGCAAAATAAATAAAGAACTTCCCGTCCAGATAGTGGAGCTCCGGAGCCCAGATGTGTTTTGACATATCTCCGGACTCATGCTTTGTCCAGATGTATTTTTCTTCTGCATCCTTTAATCCTAAAAGAGTAGGACTTTTTCTTAAGATGATCTTGTCATAATCCGGAACGGAGGCGGTAAAGTAATAATTTCCATCATTGTGCCTGTAGACATACGGATCGGCCCTTTGCTCAATAAATGGCTTATTATACTCTGTTATTACTCCGTTTCTTGATCGTGTTTCTATCATAGTCTCCCCTAAAAATTAGATATTAAATATATTTTTATATGACCGTTATTCGTTGACGGTATCTTTTACGCCGTAGATGGTTTTGTTCTGGCCGCAGGCAGAAAAAACAATGACTTCTTTTCCGGCTTCATCCGGCTGCTTGCAAAAAACTCCGCTGTACTCTTCGCTATTTATTGTAATGTGCATATAGTACTTACCTTCGGAAACGGAGTAGCTGCCCTCAGAGACTGATCCGTCAGAAGCTTTGCTATATACTTTGCCGTCTTTTCCAAGATAGATAATAGACGGAGTAGGAACAGTGCCGCTTATATCAAGACCAAGCTCTTCGAGGTAGTATCTTCCTGCAATCTCATCAGCTGTATAGCCTGAAGCTGAAATGGTCTCCCCGTTAGTTATATAAGGGAGCATCACGGGCCATCCTTCTTCGTTTAAGAAATACTGTCTTGCCCTTGGCTCAAAGTATTCTCCCTTATTTTCGTATCTGGTGTGGTAGATGACATATTTCTTTCCGTCACTATCAATGAAAGCTGAATTATGTCCTGTGGCTTTGTAGGCGGTTGTAAGGGATGGAAGGGTGTGATTGCCGCTTATCTTAAGTCCAAAGGATGAATGATCATTGTCATAAAGCTCAGGTTTTTTGCCGTTCATGTCAACATAGTCGCCATTTACCTCTTTTGACCTGAAGACCCTTATCTGATAGCCGCCATCGCTTACAAGTCCGCCGTAGGATACGAACAGATAATAGTAGTCGCTGTCGGGATCATAGAGAATATATGGTCCCTCTATGGATTTATGTCCGCCGCCTAAGAGTTTTTTTCCATAGTAGGCATCCACGCCATTTTCGGGATCAGCCTCCGGGTGAATCACATCTCCCGTGGACTCATCAATCTCCAAAAGATATATTCCTCCGCTCCAGGAACCGTAAACCATCCACATTTTGCCATCCTTGTCATAGAAAACCGAAGGATCAAGGGCATTGGGATATTCGTTAAAGTTGTAGGTTCCGTCTAGCTTTACATAGTGTTTTAAGGCGTAGTCTTTATCTACATAATCAAGCACATCGGTTTCTTCCAGGTTGTATCTGGTAAGACCGGAATAGATCAGGTCTTTGCCGTATTCATACTTACCGTCTATGGTTTCGGATGTGGCAAAGCCTAAGGTTGAAGCATTCCAGGTGGACGAAGTGCAGTAGTACATGTAATAAAGCCCCGTCTTTTTGTTATAGATTATATCCGGAGCCCAGAGGTGACATCCGCCGTCATCAGTAGGAACTACGCTGTCTTTTTTACCTGTGTACCTGAAAACTTCGCCTGTCTCGTCCTTGAAGAGATCGCCGAATATCATGTTTGTTGAAGTATAGCCATTGCCCCTTAGCGTCCATTTCCTTAGATCATCGGAATAGGCAAAGGTCATGTGAGATCCGACAATATAGTATTTGTCCCCGTCTGCTATAATTGACGGATCGTGAACGGAGGAGCCTGCATTTAGGCTTCCTGTCTCAATTTGTGAGAGGTCGGCTTCAAAGTTCATATCCTCCAATGCTATTTCGCCCCCTTTATTATCTTCTGAAACAGCAGCACCGCATCCGGCAGCGAGAGCCATCATTATTCCACCCAAAGCAAAAACAGCAGCACTCCTTTTAAATCTCCCTGTCATATCTGAATTTCTTTCCTCCGAAAAAGCGTTATTTAATTCCACTTATCGCAATGGACTCTATTATTACCCTCTGGAATAGGAAGAACAATAATAGTGTAGGCATCATCGCAATAACAGAGGCAGCCATGATGAGCGCATAGTCACTCTGTATAGCGTAGTAAGAGTTGAAGGATCTGATAACCACCTGCAGGGTCCAGTTCTTTTCACTTCTAAGGAAAATAGTGGGTGCAAGATAGTCATTCCAGATACCCATGAACCACAGCATGAGCTGAGTTCCCAGTGCTCCCTTCATGAGAGGAAGGAATATTTTGTAGTAGATCTTAAAGTAGTTGCATCCGTCAATCTTTGCAGCATCCATAAGCTCAGAAGGTATGCTGTAAAGATTTTGTCTAAGGAAAAAGATCATACTGATATTTCCAAAACATCCGGGAATGATAAGCGGTGCTAGTGAATTAGTCCAGTGAAGTTTTGTGAAAAGAACATACTGAGGAATCATTACGACCGCAAATGGGATCATGATGGTTGCCAAAAGAGCAAGAAACAAAAGGTTCTTTCCCCTAAAGTTCATCTTAGCAAAGGCAAAAGCTGCGAGGGATGAAGTAAATCCGCCTATAAGTAAAACAGGTATTTCTACACAGATGGTATTGATGATACCTGATATAAACTGGCCCTTCTGTAATACCTGAGAATATTTACCAAGAAGGATAGGGTCCGGGAAAATGGTAAGTGAGCCTGACAAGATCTGGTTTTTAGTCATAAAGGATGTTGCCACCATATATATAAGTGGGAATACCATTGTAAATGCGAACAGGGCAAGAAGAATAAAAATGACTATATTCCAGAACTTTTCTTTTGAAGATAAGACACGATCTGTCTGGTAATCCTTATTTCCGCCTTTTTTTAGTATCGCTATAGCCAAATGTCTCACCTCCTTAATCTATAGTCTTTACCCATTTATCCTGCCCCCAGAAATTGATGGCAGTAATAATGAATATGATGATCGCAAGAATGACTGCAACTGCACTACCATAGCCTAGCTGACCGTTGGTAAATGCTTTTTCAAACAGATAGAACACTACTGTTGCTGATGAGTAGTTTGGTCCGCCGGAAGGTGTCATGACCTGTACTTCTACGAATACCTGGAATCCACCGATGAGTGAAGTTATAAGTACATAGAAGGTTACAGGTGACAGAAGCGGAAATGTGATATTCATGAACTTTTCAAAGCTTCCTGCTCCGTCGATCATGGCTGCTTCATAATAGTCTCTCGGAATATTCTGCAGTCCCGCCAGGTAAAGGATGATAGTACCTCCAAGGCCCTTCCATACCATGAAAATTACCATAGAGATTTTAACCATTACCTCATCGCCCAGCCAGTTAGGTCCGTGAGTTCCTGTGAGGAACTTGTAAATTCCGTTTAAAAGACCGTAGTCATAGTTAAATACCCATGCCCAGAGGATGGATACAGCAACTAAAGAAGAAACTACGGGAACATAGTACATGGTGGTAAGAACTCTTTTTCCCGGGATTTTTCTGTTAAGACCCATGGCAACCAACATTCCAAGGATCATTCCGATTGGAATACCGATCATGTATATAATGGTTGTACCCATGGCGCGCCAGAATTTTACATCAGAGAGAATCTTGACATAGTTGCCAAGACCCACAATGTTTCCCCACAGTGAGTTGATTCCGGTCCACTTACTTGTACTTGCGATAAGTGCAAAAACAATGGGGTATGCCATGAAAAGCATGAAGCCAATGAACGGAGGAGCAATGAACAGCCATGCCCATCGTTCTTCTCTTTTAGCCATGGCGGACATTTTTGTTTTTACTTTCTTTTGAGATGCCATATTGACGGTCTCCTTTTTTTAAAATTTGAGCCCCTCTGATTTCTAAGAGGGGCTCTGTACTAACTGGTTTGCAAAATAACCTGATTACTTTGTAGCTGAATTCTGGAGTTCGATTGCTTCGTCAAGAGCAGCCTGCATTTCAGGCTCAACCTGTGCTACATAGTCCTCTACTGAGATATCACCATTCTTGATATTAAATACACCTGACCAGAAAGGTGTGAACCATTCTGCGTTGTATGTATAGTCTGTCTCCTGGAGAGCAGCCTCATAGTGGTCGTTACCATCGAAGTAGCCGAAGATAACATCTACGTTTGAAGCATAAGGAACTGTTCCGTCGTTAACTGCATCTTTGAACTCGCCATAAGCAAGATCTACGATGTTAGGAAGCTGAATGGAAGCACCTGTTGTGATTCCGGAAACAGCTTTCTGTCCCTCAACATCTGTTGAAAGCTTTGATACGAGCTCTGCGCAGAGGTCAGGATACTTTGTTGTTGCTGATACGCAATATCCAACTGAACCCATCCATGTGTGTGATCTTCCGTCACCTGAAGGTCCTACAGGCCATCCACAGAGGTTCCACTTATATGGGAAGGTGTTCGGATCCATGAATGCAGCTACATCCCATGTACCGCAAGCATAGAAAGCAACCTGTCCGTCAAGCCATCTCTGATATCCGCCAAGAGCAGTATCCTGCTCAACAGAAGGAGTAAGGCCATTCTTTGTGAGGTCTGTGTAGAATGTAAGAGCCTCGATAAGTGGCTGGTTGTTAGCTACATTAACCTTTGTCATATCATCGTTAAGGAACTTAACTCCATTAGAATAAAGGAAAGGAGTCATACCAAACTGATCTGCGTTTGCAACGCCCCACTGATCGATCTCTCCGTCGCCGTCAGTATCCTTTGTAAGTGCCTTACATACTTCAACGAACTCGTCGTATGTGTATGGATCTTCAGGATCAGGATACTCAAGTCCTGCTTCGTCAAACAGATCCTGGTTGTAAGCAAATGCAAAACATGAAAGATCCTTAGGGAATGCGTAAAGTGATCCGCTTCCGATGTTTGTGCCGTCATAGCGGTAGATTTCCTGTGTTGTTCCCCAGATGCTGGAAATTGTTGCTTCATCCACATAATCATCAAGTGGCATGATGTAGCCGTTATCTACATAAGAACGAACAGCAGCTGGTCCAACATAGAATACGTCAGGCATATCGCCGGCAGTCATGTTGGCGATCATCTTCTGATTGTATTCATCCTGTGTTGTAACTTCGAACACAACCTCTTTAACTTTATCCTTGTGCTCTGCTACAAACTCGTCGATGAGTTTCTGATAGATTGCTTTTTCGTGCTCCTGCATATAAAGGAACACATGGATGGTCTCATCGCCTTCTCCTGTAAGAGTTGTGGATGATGCCTCAGACTCTGTTGTGCTTGCTGCTTCGGTGGTCTCCGCTGCCTGGTTGTCACCGGATGTCTCTCCGGCTTCCTCAACTGTGGTTGTTGCACAACCTACAAGGGAAGAAGCACCAATAAGCATAGCCAATACTGAACTCAAAACCTTTCTCTTCATAGTCAATCCTCCTAAAAAAATTACGATTTGATGAATCTTATGATGCAATTTTACTAACACCAACAGTGCAAGTCAATAAATAATTTTAGTTTTTCTTAAATATTTTACAATTTTGTCAAATTAAACAAAAACATAAAGTAGTTTTTGTAAATCTATAATAGTTAATCGATTTTTGCTTGGCTATATTGAGAAAAGAATAGAATATAGACTTGATTTTTAGCTAAAACAAGGTAAAATCAAAATATAATATTAGCTAAAAACAAAGAAGGGTTACAAATGAATATAACATTTTTGGAAAAAGACAGGGTATTTAAAATTGATACCGAAAACACAAGCTATGTGATGGGAATTGTGGATGGAGAAGGCTTTTTGGGGCATCTTTACTATGGAGATAAGCTGGATGATACCGATGCGTCTTACCTTCTTAAGACGATTGAGCCGCAATATACTCCCTCTACAAACATGCGCGACAGAAGTTCTTTCCTGGACAGATTTCCCTTTGAGTACTCCTCAAACAACGTTGGTGATTACAGAAAGAGCAGCATTGAGATAACTGACAGCAACGGGCATACAGGGCTTTTACTGTGCTATGAGTCTCATAATATCTTTAATGGAAAAAAGGCTCTTGAAGGTCTTCCTGCTACATTTGGAACCGAAAAAGATTCCATGACTCTGGAAATTACACTTGCAGATAAAGTGGCAGGTATCAAAGCTGTTTTATCCTACAGCATTTTTGAGGGTCTTGATGCGATAGTAAGATCTGTGAAACTTGAGAATGTTTCTTCGGATACTGTTTATCTGGATAAAGTCATGTCTGCCACCGTGGATATGGATCAGGATGGATTTAAGCTTCTTACCCTCCATGGCTCCTGGGCAAGGGAGCGAATGATGGACTTTAGGGAGATCGGATATGGCGACACCTCCATAGAGTCTTTCAGAGGAGAATCATCTCACCAGTTCCAGCCGTTCATGGCGCTTGTTCAGAATGGCGATTCTCAGGACACAGGAAAGGTATACAGCGTTTCTTTTGTCTATTCAGGGAATTTTGAAGCCGGCGTATGCAAGAGCCAGTTTGGAAGCCTCAGGGCCTACATGGGCATTGGGGCAAAGAACTTCAGATGGAAATTAAAGAGCGGCGAGACATTCCAGGCGCCGGAGGTTGTTATGACATATTCCGGCTGCGGCCTTGGGAAAATGACAAGGACTCTGCATGATCTGTACCGCACGCACCTTATAAGAAGCAAGTATAAGGATTTGGAGAGACCTGTTCTTATAAATAACTGGGAAGCTACATATTTTGATTTTGACAGTGACAAGCTTCTTGCTATTGCAAGGCAGGCGAAGGAATGTGGAATAGAAATGCTTGTTATGGATGACGGCTGGTTTGGCGAGAGAAATGATGACAACTCAAGCCTGGGAGACTGGTTCGTCAATGAGAATAAACTAAAGGGTGGCCTTAAGAAGCTGGTAGACGGTGTGAATGATATTGGCCTTAAGTTTGGCATCTGGATGGAACCTGAGATGATATCTCCAAAGTCAAAGCTCTTTGACGAGCATCCGGACTGGGCAATACAGATTTCGGGAAGGGTTCCCTGCAGGAGCAGGAACCAGCTGGTTTTGGACCTGACAAGAAAAGAAGTACGAGATTACATCTATGACAGGATAAAGGATATCCTTAACAGCGCAAATATAGAGTATGTAAAGTGGGATATGAACAGGCAATTGTCAGATCTGGGATCTCTGGGACTTGATAAAGAATCTCAGGGAGAACTCAGCCACAGGTATATGCTTGCGGTATACGAATTGCAGGAGAGGCTTGTAACTGATTTCCCGAATCTTTTACTTGAGAACTGCTCGGGCGGTGGAGCCAGATTTGATGCGGGAATGCTCTACTACAGTCCGCAGATCTGGTGCTCGGATGACACAGATGCCATCGAGAGGCTCAAAATTCAGGAAGGAACAAGTCTTATTTTCCCTCTCAGCACAATGGGAGCTCATGTTTCGGATTGTCCCAATCATACAGTTGGAAGGACTACTCCTTTTAAGACAAGAGGAGATGTGGCTCTTGCCGGAACTTTTGGTTATGAGCTTGATGTTACAAAGATACCTGAGGCAGACAGAAAAGATATCCCGCGTCAGGTGGGACTGTATCACAAGTACAATCATCTGGTAAGAGGCGGTGATTATTATAGGATAGCTTCATATCAGAGGAACCATGAGTATGATGCGTACATGGTTGTAAGTAAGGATAAAAAAGAGGCTCTGATAACTTATGTTCAGGTTGTTGCTTCGCCGAACGGAATGAGGAAACTGTTAAGAGTACCGGGACTTGATGCTGACATTTCATACAGGATTGAGGGAAGTGATGTGAGGGTCCTTGGATCAACACTTGAGAAGGCCGGAATTGTGATAAATCCTAAAGGCGGAGATTATCAGTCTGAACTGATACATCTGATTGCAGAATGACCTTTGGGCTTTAGTTAAGAATGATGAGCATAATAACAAAGAGGTAAATCATGTCAAAGAAAATAACAATGTCAGATATCGCTGCGGAATTTGGGATAAGCACAGTAACTGTCTCAAAGGCTTTGTCAGGACAAAAAGGCGTCAGTGAGGAAATGCGCCAAAAGATAATGGAATATGCAGAGGAGCAGGGATATCAGAAATCTTCCTCCGCCAAAAGAGCTGAGAACTATAAGATCGGCGTCCTGATAGGCGGCAGATACGTAAGCAATATAGACTCTTTCTACAGCCGTATGTATCAGATTTTTTCTGCAAAAGCAGCTAAGTTTGGTTCATTTACCATGCTTGAAATAGTGAGCGATGAGGATGAGAAAAATCTTGCTTTTCCAAAGCTCATAGGTGATGCGAATGTGGATGCCGTGGTCATTATTGGGGCTTTAAATGAAGATTATCTCAACATGCTGGATGAAAAAATGGGACTTCCTATCTTCTATATGGATTTTACGGACAGAAAGCACTTAAAGGATTCCGTTATATCCGGAAGTTACTACGGATCCTATATCCTTACCAATTATCTTTTTGACAGAGGGCATAAAGATATCGGATATGTTGGCACGGTTCTTTCAACACCATCCATTACCGACAGATATCTCGGCTACATGAGAGCGATGATGGAGCACGGGATAGAGATAAACAAGGAGTGGGTGCTGGATGACAGAGCTATAAATAATGATAAGGTTGACCTGGAAAGCAATATAGTATTTCCTAAGGGAAAACTTCCTACAGCATTTGTGTGCAACTGCGATCTTACAGCAAGTAAATTTATGCAGTATCTTAAGCTGAAAGGGTACAGAGTTCCTGAGGACATATCCCTCGTCGGATATGATGACTTTTTGTTTGCTGACGGTTCATCCTGCGGCCTTACCACATATAAGGTTGATATGGAGGAAATGGTGCGCAGGACTCTTAAGCGTATCATGCATGTACTTAACGGGGAAAAATATCGCGGTGGATTAAGCATTGTTGAAGGGTATCTTGTGGAACGTGACAGCGTAAAAAAATTGAAAGGTTAAGTGCGGTTTATCGTTTTACAAGTAAAATTTAAGAGTAATTTAGGTAAAAAACTAAAAACGCAGTTGATAGGTTGGAAATAGCGTAAAATAGGGCTTTATAGAAAACTAGAGCAATTTGAATTGGAAAAATATTCCCAAATTCAAGTTGCTCTTTTTGTGTATTGAGTAGAATTTAGGTAAAATTATGAGTAAATTATTGACTAACAAAAATAAAGTAATAAAATGGATATTAGCTAAAACAAGTAATGATATTTAAGGAGGAAAAAATGAAAAGAGAAGGTTTATTGGCATTGTTAACTGCAACAGCAATGACAGCATCACTTGTTGGATGTGGCTCTTCTACAGGAGAAGCTCAGACAAGTGAAGCAACAACTACTGAAGCCGGTGCTACAGAAGAAGCAGCTCAGGAAAGCACTGAGGTAAAAGAAGAGGCTGCAGCAGAGGAGAGTACAACAGCATCAGATGCAGGAGTTTTGTCTTATACAACTCTTAACCTTGATGACTACACCGATCTTACAGCTTCAATCAAGTTCCTTCATCACAAGACAGACCGTGAGGAAGACGGAACAATGGCTTCCATGATCGCTGAGTTCAACAAGACATATCCCGGAATCACTGTTACAACTGAGGCGGTTACCGATTATGCAGAGGACTCACTTCTTCGTCTTTCAACAGGTGATTGGGGAGACATAATGTTTATTCCTGCAGTTGACAAGACAGATCTTGGCACATATTTTATGCCGCTTGATACACTGGATAATTTGTCTCAGGAGCTGAATTTCGTTGATTCATGGGAATTTGGCGGAAACTGCTATGGAATTCCTTATATGGCAAATGCACAGGGACTTCTTTATAACAAGAGAATCTTTAAAGAGGCAGGAATCACAGAACTTCCTACTACTCCTGATGAGTTCATCGCAGATCTTGAGCTTGTAAAGGAAAAGACAGACGCTATTCCTCTCTATACCAACTATGCAGCAGGCTGGACAATGGGTGCATGGGACGCTTATGTAGGAATTGTTTCAAATGGTGACAATACTTACATGAACCAGAAACTTGTTCACACAGCAGAGCCTTTTAAGGATCCGGGTGATGGAACAGGTGCTTACAACGTATACAAGATTTTATATGATGCATGCGCAAAGGGACTTATTGAGGATGACTATACAACAACTGACTGGGAAGGCTGTAAAGGCATGCTTAACAGAGGTGAGATTGCAACAATGGTTCTTGGCTCATGGGCATACGCTCAGATGCAGGAAGCAGGCGATACACCTGAGGATGTAGGATATATGCCATTCCCTATTACAGTAGGCGGAACACAGTATGCAAATGCAGGCGGCGACTATAACTACGCTATCAACGTAAATGCTTCTGATGAGAATAAACTTGCATCTTTGGTATTTGTAAAGTGGATGGTAGAGAAGTCTAACTGGTGCTTTAACGAAGGCGGCTACACAGTTGTTAAGGACGGTGCTAATCCTGATATGTACGCAGCTTTTGACGGATGTGAGGTTCTTGCTGACCAGCCTTCACTTGCAGGCGAAGAGACATATCTCAATGATATGAACGCAGAGTCAGAGCTTTCTATCAACGCAGGTGGTAACGATAAGGTTCAGCGTATTGTTGAAGCAGGCGCAACAGGTTCTGAAAGTTTTGATGACATCATGGCTGACTGGAATCAGAGATGGCAGGATGCTCAGGAAGAGCTTGGAATAGAAGTGCTTTATTAATCTTTGAATCTTTCTTCATAGCCGGGGAGAAGATCATGCTCCCCGGCTATATTTATGAAAAATAATGGAGTAGAAATATGAAACGAAAAAGAACTTTTAAAGAATGGATAAAAAGCAGAGATGGTCAGCAGGTTCTTGTTATGTTTGCCTTTATGGTTATCCCGCTTCTATTGCTGTTCGTATTTACATATCTGCCCTTTGGCAAAATGTTCAGTTTTAGTTTTTACAACATGAAATATGTTGGCGCAAGAAAATTCGTCGGACTCAAAAACTATATAAAGGTATTTCAGCGAGATGACTGCTTTGGAGCGTTAAAGCTCAGTTTATACTACATGCTGGGTTCTGTGGTACAGCTGGCAATAGCCTTATATCTGGCAACAATCCTCAGCTTCAAGGTAAAGGGCGGAGCATTATTTAAAGGCTTCATGTTTTTCCCGTTTTTGATCAATGGTATTGCTATCGGTTTTATTTTTAAGTTTTTCTATACCAGAGGATTTGTGTTCGACACAGTTCTTACCTGGTGTGGCTTTAATCTTGAAAATCTTCCGTACTGGCTTAAAGATCAGAGGATCAACAACTATTCTCTGGTGGCAACATCGGTATGGAGATACTTTGGACAGAATATGGTCCTGTTTATCGGAGCGATAATGTCTGTTGATTCTGAACTCTATGAAGCAGCAATGCTTGATGGTGCAAACAGATTCCAGCAGTTTAGATACATCATAATGCCAAGTATCAAGACAATCATAACTCTTAACGTTATTTTGTCTATTACCGGATCTCTCAGTGCTTTCGAGCCTCCGTTTGTTATTACAGATGGTGCAAACGGAACCGGTACTTATTTCATAGTAATGCATCAGATTGCCCATACACAGCAAAAAGTAGGACTTGCATCTGCGATGGCTATAGTGCTTTTGGTGATCATTTTCGTAGTAACAATCCTTCAAAAACTTTTCTTTAAGTATGTGTTCAGGAATGCAGAGGATGAAGATCCCAGAGCAGCTAAAAGAAGACAGAAGGCAATCGAGAGAAGCATCAGAAGACAGGGGAGAAAAGAAATATGTTAAACAAGATAGGAAGAGGTCTTCTGACCGTATTAAAATATTTATCACTTTTATTCTTTTCATTTGTTGCTGTAATACCGGTTGTGTCCTGCTTTATAACAGCATTTAAGACAGATGTTGAATACCAGACAACCAATGTAATGACAATGCCGCAGAACTGGCTTAATTTCGAGAACTTTACAAGCGCATTTCAAAAGGCAGGAATGGGCAAAGCATTTATCAATTCCGCCATTATTCTTGTCTGCGTGCTGTTTTTCTCGGTAATGATCGGAACACAGCTGGCATATGTCCTTAACAGATTCAAGTTCTTTGGAAACACGATCATAAGAGCACTGTTTTTGTTTGCATCACAGCTTCCGGGAGTTGCTATGCAGATTGCTGTCTATGAAATCATGTATAAGCTTGGATTTATTAACTCTCTTTTGGGCTACATCGTAATGATGTGCGGAACGGATATCATAGCAATTTATATTTATATTCAGTTCTTTGAAAATATCGATTACTCGCTGGATGAATCTGCGATTATTGACGGAGCAAACTATTTTACCATTTTCTACAAAGTATTGTTCCCTCTGTTAAAGCCGGCAATTGTAACAAGCTGCATCTTAAAGGGAGTTGGAACATACAACGAGTACTACTGTGCAAGCCTTTATCTTCAGGATAAGAAAAAATACGCAACAGTGGCAACTTCGCTCTATACCTTTGTGGGACCGCTTGGCAGCAAGTATAACCTCATATGTGCCGGAGTTATCATCTCTCTTTTGCCGGCGCTTATAGTTTTCATCCTGTGTCAGAAACAGATTTATTCAGGACTTACAGCAGGAGCAGTTAAAGGTTGATAAGGAAAAGGAAAAATGGTTAAAGAAGTAAAAGAGCACCTTACGGATAAACTGATCCCTTTTTGGGAAAACTTAAGAGATGAAGAAAATGGCGGATATTACGGATACCTCGGTTATGACCTGGTTCTTGATAAAAAAGCCGAGAAGGGATGTATCTTAAACAGCAGGATATTGTGGTTTTTTTCTAATGCCTACACGCTTTTGAAAAAGGAATCGCTTTTAGAAGATGCAAAACATGCTTACATTTTTTTGACAAAGCACTGTATAGATGAAGAAAACGGCGGTGTTTACTGGTCAATGACCTATGACGGAAAAGTGCTGGATTCTACAAAGCATACTTATAATCAGGCTTTTGCAGTGTATGCATTATCTTCATACTATGAAGCTTCCAAGGACGAAGCAGCGCTGGCTCTGGCCAAAAAGCTGTTTGGAATCATTGAAACCAAGTGTAAAGACAGCTTCGGATATAAGGAGAGTCTCACAAGGGAGTTTGCGGATTCTCCAAATGATAAGCTTTCGGAAAACGGAGTCATGGCCGACAGAACCATGAATACACTTTTACATGTGATGGAAGCATACACCGAGCTTTACAGAGTTTCAACGGACGCAGAGGTAAAGACTGCAATTGAACAGATTTTTACTGTATTTACAGATAAGATTTACAATGCAAATCGTCACAGACAGGAAGTCTTCTTTGACAACCAATACAACTCTCTCATAGATCTTCATAGCTTTGGTCATGATATAGAGGCTTCCTGGCTTATAGACAGAGCTGTGGAGATCGTCGATGACGATAGTGAGAGATGGAGCAAAAAGTTAACGCCTGTTACAAGCGATCTGGCAAGGCAGGTATTTGAAGAGGCCTTTGACGGTAATTCGCTTGCCTACGAGAAGGAAAACGGAATCGTGAACCAAAAAAGAGTATGGTGGGTACAGGCTGAGACAGTAGTGGGCTTTTTGAATGCATACAGAAAGTCGGGCAAAAAAGAAGAGAAATATCTGAAAGCTGCCAAAGATTGCCTTGGGTTCATATTTGAGCATATGGTGGATAAAAGAGAAGGATCGGAATGGTACAGTGAAGTGACAGCCGATGGAAAAAGCGTTCCCGGCATACCAATAGTAGATCCCTGGAAGTGTCCGTACCACAATGGAAGAATGTGTTTTGAAATTATAAGGAGCGGTGAGTGAAATGATACACGAAAAATACTATGAGCTGTTAAGAAAGCAGGAAGAGCTGATCACAAGGCCAAATTCGAAAACCTCTTTTTACAATGGAATATATGACAGGTATGAAAACCCTGTTCTTACAAGAGAGCATGCTCCTTTGTACTGGAGATATGATCTTAACAAGGAGACAAATCCATATTTTATGGAAAGACTCGGCATTAATGCCGTTATGAATTCCGGAGCAATCTACCTGAATGGAAAATATTATCTGGTGGCAAGAGTTGAGGGAGCTGACAGAAAATCATTCTTTGCTGTGGCAGAAAGTGATAATGGTACCGAGGGATTCAGATTCTGGGATTATCCTGTGGTGCTTCCAGATACGGTCTCTGAGGAAACAAACGTCTATGATATGAGACTTACGCAGCATGAGGACGGTTATATTTACGGAGTGTTCTGCTCCGAATCAAAGGATACAACATCTTCTGACCTGTCAGCTGCTGTAGCACAGGCAGGAATTGTGAGAACGAAGGACTTAAAGACTTGGGAGAGACTTCCCAATCTCATAACAAAGCGCTCTCCACAGCAGAGAAACGTAGTGCTTCATCCTGAGTTTGTAGACGGCAAATATGCTTTTTATACAAGGCCTATGGATGACTTTATCGAGACGGGCAGCGGAAGTGGAATAGGCTTTGGGCTCTGTGAGGACATAGAGCATCCTGTCATCGATGAAGAGAAGATGACCAGTATCAGAAGATATCATCAGATCACTGAGGCAAAGAATGGTGCGGGAGCAGTGCCGATTAAGACAGACCGTGGCTGGATACATATAGCTCACGGTGTGAGGAATACTGCAGCAGGCCTTCGCTATGTTATCTACGCATTCGCTACAGACTTAAAGGACCCGTCAAAAGTTATAGCGGAGCCGTCAGGTCTTTTGATAGGGCCAAGACAGGGTGAAAGAGTGGGTGATGTGAGCAATGTGGTCTTCACAAACGGAGCCATAGTCAATGAGAAAAATGAAGTATTTATCTACTATGCATCTTCTGACACAAGACTTCATGTAGCTACTACAACTATTGATAAGCTTATAGATTATGTATTTAATACACCTTCAGACCCTGGAAGAAGTCCTGAATGTGTAAAACAGAGATGTGAACTTATCAGATCAAATCTTGATATTTTAAGGGAAACATCGATTTGACGGGCTGTTGCAGGCCCCATTAATGTAGTTTATGTTGTGGAAATGAAAGGAATTAGTAATATGTCAAAGTATAAAATGATAAGTGAACCTTTAAAGAATATTCCCTGGCAGGAAGGACCGGAAAGCTTTTCGGGAGCTCCTATCTGGAGATATAAAGAAAATCCCATTATTGGCAGAAACCCGGTTAAGGGAGTAGCAAGAATTTTTAACAGCGCTGTAATGCCTTATGAAGGAAAGTTTATTGGTGTCTTCAGAGGCGAGCAGACAAACGGTATTCCATATATTTACCTTGGAAGAAGTGAGGATGCAATTCATTGGGATTTTGAGACAGAAAAGATTCCATTTGTGGACAAGGATGGAAAGCCGTTTATGCCAAGATATGCCTACGATCCGAGGCTTGTTAAGGTAGAGGATACTTACTATATCATCTGGTGCCAAGATTTTTACGGGGCATCCATAGGTATCGCAAAGACACAGGATTTTAAGCGATTTGAGAGACTTGAGAACCCATTCATTCCTTTTAACAGGAATGCAGTTCTTTTCCCAAGAAAGATAAACGGAAAATACATGCTGCTTTCAAGACCTTCTGACAGCGGACATACTCCGTTTGGTGATATTTTCCTTTCTGAGAGTCCTGATATGGAGTACTGGGGACATCACAGGCATGTTATGGAGCGCTCATCAAACTGGTGGGAGTCAGTAAAGATCGGCGGAGGAGCAGCTCCTATAGAGACCAGCGAAGGATGGCTTTTGTTCTATCACGGGGTAACAGGAACCTGTAACGGCTTTGTTTATTCCATTGGTGGAGCCATCCTTGATATCGACAATCCTTCAATAGTGAAATATCGCTGTGAAACCTTCCTTTTGACTCCTGAAGAGTGGTACGAGGAGAGAGGATTTGTGCCGAATGTGTGCTTCCCATGCGCTACGCTTCATGACAGCGAGAGCGGAAAGATCGCTATTTACTACGGCGCTGCAGATAGTTATGTAGGACTGGCATTTACACGACTTGATGATATCATAGATTATATAAAGGAAAATTCCTGTGTCAGAGAAAGTGATACTGAGCTCGGTATCAGATAAGGGAGATTTATGATAGCGTTCGATAAAACTAAGGCAATAGCTAATCATGGAGATATAACAAGGCTGTCAAAGGTTTATAAAAAGCTGGAGGAAGGTGGAGATGTTACTGTCTGCTTCCTTGGGGGATCTATAACCCAGGGAAGCCTCTCTTCCACGCCGGAGACATGCTACGCATACAGAACCTACGACTGGATTAAGGGGCGGTTTCCGGAAGCTAAAGTGAAATACGTCAATGCCGGTATCGGCGGGACAACATCTGCGTTCGGAGCAGCAAGGGCAGAAAAAGATGTTCTTGCTTATGATCCTGACCTTGTGGTTGTGGAGTTTTCCGTTAATGATGAATGTACGGATTATTTCCTTGAGAGCTATGAAGGCCTTATCAGAAAACTATTGTATAGCAAGAGTGCGCCCGCAGTTGTATGCCTTTTTAATTTCTTCTATGAAAACGGAAAAACGGCAGAGAGACTTCACTCAAAGGTTGCCAGATACTATGGGATTCCCGCAGCTTCCATGCAGGGGGCAATTTATCAGGATATTTTAAGCGGTAAGATTGAAGATATTTCACTGCTTTCTCCTGACGGTCTGCACCCGAACGATACGGGACATGAGGTGGTGAGCAGTGTTCTGACATATTTGCTGGAGACATTATATGATGAGTATAAATGCAGCTCTCTGGGTGAGAAGGCGCTTGCTGATGATGGAAGGAAGAGTGCTGACAGAGCTCTTTTGCCACTTACCGTTAACACCTTTGAAACGGCTGTAAGGCTGGATAACAGGAACTTTGAGCCGTCTCTTTTGGGATTTGAAAAGGATACTTCAGTTCAGAGTAATATCACTGACTGCTTTAAAAACGGCTGGCTTGGACAAAAGAAAAATGACAGGATTGTCTTTAAGCTTAAGGGCGAGTATGAGTGCTCAGGTATTGCCATTCAGTACGATAAGACAATGAAGCGCCCGGCGCCTGTGGTTATCGCTGTGGTTGATGGCAACAAAGATGAAGCAGTGGTAATTGACAGTGCCTTTGATGAGACCTGGGGAGATCTGCTGGACATCAGACAGATCTTTTTACACAGGGAAAAAGCAAAGCACACACTGGAAATCGAGCTTATCGATGACAAAGACGGTAAAGCCGTACCGTTCAATATTGTATCGGTTATTATAACGAGGTAAAAATGACAGGATCAGAAAATAAGAAAGTAGCAGATATAAATGGATATAGAGAACCTATCTTCTTGGAGCCGCACTTTACCCATAATATCTGGGGTGGCACTAAACTCCGGGATGTGTTTGGGTACAACGTGGAAGGCGATGACATAGGCGAGTGTTGGGCAATTGCTGCTCGCCCAAACGGAAGATCTGTTGCAAAAAACGGCCCCTTCAAAGGTATGGGACTGGATGAACTCTACAGCTCTCACAGGGAACTCTTTGGATCGCAGCATGATAAGTTTCCGCTGCTCATCAAGATCATAGATGCCAAGTCAGATCTTAGCATTCAGGTACATCCTGATGATGACTACGCCAGAGAACATGAAAACGGCTCGCTTGGAAAAACCGAGTGCTGGTACGTGCTTGACTGTGATGACGATGCTTCTTTGGTTGTTGGGCATAATGCCACAAGCAGGCAGGAGCTGTGCTCTATGATGGATGAGGGAAGATGGAGTGACCTTATTCGTGAAGTAAAGATAAAAAAGAATGACTTTATCCAGATAGATCCCGGAACGGTTCATGCTATTAAGGGCGGAGTGGTTGTTCTTGAGACTCAGCAGAATAGCGATATAACCTACAGACTGTATGACTATGACAGACTTTGGAATGGCAAAAAGCGCGAGCTCCACGTGGAGAAGTGCAAGGACGTGATAACTGTTCCTGCAAAAGACGCATCTTCTTCCATAGTACACGATACTGATACGGAGCAGGGGATCAGGCTCCTGGACAGCTGTGCCTACTACGACGTATACAGGATAAACGTTACCGATACTCTCGAAGTGGAGACTGACTCACTTTATAAGCTCTTCTCAGTAATTGAGGGCGAAGGCTCTGTCGATGGGTATCCACTCAAAAAAGGCGACCACTTTATTCTTCCTGCCCACTATGGCAAGGCGACTCTATCGGGCAACATGAAACTTATCATGTCTATGGAGGAGTGATTATAGAAGTCAACAAACAGAGTACTGAGCCAAACATAAATTATATGCCTGGCTCAGGACTCGTCCTTTCTTCTATACCTCTATACCGATACATCATAGCCTCCGCTTATGGTGGGGGCTATCATTGTGGCACCTGCTGCGGAGCCGGGCATGGAGATGACTGGTGTGATTTTTGGAGCATCTCCTGTGCCGAAGGCGTTAGAGGGTGCAGAAGGACCTGCCCCGCTTATTCCGTCTCCGGCTGTCTGCTTACTCTTTTCGTGCTCCATCATACCTTTCAGATACTCTTTATCAGCTTCGGCGATTTCCTTCATCTCTTTTCCCCGATGTTTGATCTTCAGCATCTTAAGATCATCCTCTGACATGTTTGAATCAGGAGCGTACATCGTTTCTGCTAGTTCTGTCAGGTCCATTTCTTCAAGCATTTCCGACATCTCTTCAGAAAGCTCGTCCATCATCTGTGACATGGCATCACTTGAAGACTCAGCTATTTCCTGAGCATTTTCTGAGATTTCTGCAGTCATCTCTTCCATCTGCATCTGAGCTTCATACTGAGCTTCTTCTAGCTCCTGCCGGATAGAGTCATATACTGCCTGATAATCAGTTTCGTCGTATTCTTCATCTATATCCATTTCAGAAGCTTGAAGATCTTCTTCGGAAATCTTTTCTTCTTCATTGGTTTCTTCATTAGATTCTTCTTTATTTTCCTGGATTTCTTCGAGGGCAGCGCCTGCACCTTTGTGGGCTCTTTCAACCATTTCTTCCTGCTCCAGGTGAGCCATTTTCTTTTTTGCCACCTTTTCCATGGCTTTTGCGTGATCGATGGCAAGCTGAACTTCTTCTTCGTCGTACTCACCGTTTGCCTTAAGGCGTTTTAGGCGCATGATCTCTCTTTTTGCAGCCTGTACAGCTTTCCTTGCGCTGACGGAATTTTTGCTGCGGACGATCTGAGAGGATATTTTCTTAAAATTATACTGTAACTTTTTCTTTTCAAGTGATGTCTCTTTTGCCTTGGTTCTGGATGCTTTCAGCTGATCTGCATAGGACATTGCCTGGTCAACAACGCTGCCCTTATTTCTTTCCTGCAGCCTCTGGGCATACTCCTGCTTCCTCAGGGAATACTCGTCCTCGGTAAAGTCCTTCTGGGCATGGCTATTCTGGGGATATGCTTTGCTAAAGATATTCGAATAGATATTATTTTTTGATTGAATACTTATAGACATTTGCATCCTCCATGACGCAGTGACTAAAAAGCCGCAAAATCCGTTTTCTTATATCTCATTTTGTATATCGGCATTTTTCAGAAAAAAATAACAGCAAAAGGGCAATATGTTGTAAACTATTTTTGGACCTGGGGACGGAGTCATAGGGCCATTTGTTGAACCTTGGGAACAGAGTTATAGAATCATTTGCTAAGAATGAACATTGACCGATAAAAAAATTTTGCAGGAGAAAATACATGTCAGAATATTTATTTGTACATTTTACAACAGATGAAAATGGGGAGCAGGAAAAGATCTACTTCTCTGTGAGCAAAGACGGGCTTAAGTGGGAAGACCTTGGAAATGACAACCCGATAATAGAGACCGGACTTGGAAGTAAGGGTATCAGAGATCCCTTTATTGTTTATGATGAGAAGTTAAAAAAATACTTCATAATTGCAACAGATCTGAATACAAACACCATGAGCTGGGGCGATGCTGTTACTATTGGCAGCAGATCGTTATTTGTATGGGAATCAGAGGATCTCGTGAACTGGGAAAATGAGAGGCTTGTAGAAGTTGGCATACCGGGGGCAGGCTGTGTATGGGCTCCGGAAGCTGTTTTTTGCAAAGAAAAAGATGCCTGGTTCGTATTCTGGGCTTCCATGGTAAAAGAAGATGGCGATAAAGAACCAAAGCACAGGATTTATGGGGCATTCACAAAAGACTTCAAAACTTTCACAGAGACCTTCAAATATCTGGAGGCTGAGACAAACGTCATCGATACTGATATTGTATGGGAGAATGGCTGGTATTACAGATTCTCCAAGGACGAGACCAATAAGGTCATTGTTATGGAAAAGTCCAGAACGCTGATACCTGAAGGCGGGGATGACTACGAGAGGGTGACGTCAGCTCTTTTGGCTGAGTTGCATGGCGTCGAGGGACCGGAGGCGTACTACCTTGAAGAGAAAAAGAAGTGGTGCCTTATCGTGGACCAGTATGCGACAGGCGGAGGATACATACCTCTTTTGACTGACAGTCTTGAAAGCGGCGAATTTACAAGGCTATCCCCTGCTGAGTATGATATGGGATCGCGTAAAAAACGCCACGGCGGGATTATCGAGATATCAGATGAAGAGGCGACAAGACTCCGAAAGGTTTTTGGATGAATGATTGATGTGATCCAGAAGAAAGAGTTGATTGATTTTATGGGAAATTAAAATACATACGGGAGCGATATGAGAAAAAAGTATGAGTGGACATAGAAGACGTGATGGCCGGATTTTGACGAGGATTGTCATAACAGGCGGTGTTTTGCTCGCTTGCCTTGGCATAGGAGCAACTCTTTTGCTGACAAGCCTCAGAAAAGAGAAAGCTACAGAAAAAGATGAACCGGTTTTTGAAATTGAGGAAGTGGAGGATATCCCGGAAACCGAGGATTCGGCAGCTGATGAGAATACAGGCGATGAGACAGATATAGACATAAGTGGTGCTGAGAACGGCGATTTGGCAGAAAATGCTGCCGACAGTGCAAAGGAAAATGGCACAGGTTCTGATGCACAGGCAAAAGATGATGCTGTTGCTCAAAACTCTGAAGAAAGCGGGACAGATCCGCAGGCTGCTTCAGAAGCAACGCAGGGAGCACAGGTTGACATAGCCAAGCTCTTAAACGCCAGCAGCGTTGGCGAGAATTCCAAAGTCACTTATGGAATAGATGTTTCCAGATTCCAGGGGACGATAGACTGGGCGCAGGTCGCAGGGACCGGAATTGATTTTGCCATGGTAAGAGTGGGATACAGAGACTCCGCTACCGGCGAGATAAAGGCGGATTCCAATGCCAAGTACAACATGCAGGAAGCGGAAAAAAATGGGATTAAAATTGGTGCGTATTTCTTTTCAACCGCTGTAAGCACCGATGAAGCTGTAGAAGAGGCAAGCTGGGTGGCTGATTACATTTCCAAGTATGCGATCACATATCCTGTTGGCTTTAACTGCGAGGGCTTTGATAATGCATCAAGCAGGCAGTATGCCCTTACCAAGGATGAGCGAAATGCTATTGCTCTGGCGTTTCTTGATAAGATCTACAGCGCAGGATACACACCTATTTTCTACGCATCAAGAGGTGAATTGTCCGAAGATGCAAAGTGGAATACGTCGCAGATACAGCAGAAATACAAGATTTGGATGGCGTGGTACGGCCAGGATATTTCAAATCTGGCTGGAGGCCCTTCCTATGAAGGGCAGTGCGCTATGTGGCAATATTCAAGTAACGGAACTGTTGCGGGAATCGGAAAATCCGTAGATGTAGATGTGGCTTACTTTGGCTATGATGGCACTGAAACTGCAAAAGATACTTCGGAGAGAGAAACTGCTACGGCAGATGTTGAGGCACTTATGAAGTTCAGTGACGTCAACGAAACCGTAACAGCCAAGAACAACACAAACCTGCGAGACAAGCCAAGTCAGGGCTCTGACAGTACGGTCGTTATGGCCCTCCAAAACGGCCAGACTGCTACAAGGACAGGTATCAGTGACAGCGGCTGGTCAAGAGTTGTATATGATGGCAAGACATATTACGCTGTTTCGAGCTTTTTGACAACAGATCTTTCTGCCCCCAAGCAGGAGGAACCCAAAGTTGTTGAGGATAGCTCCGGTTTCAAAACCAAGTTCACTGATTGCAGCGAGACAGTTACAGCCAAGGAGGTTGTAAACTTAAGATCCAAGCCCAGCGTAACGGATGAAGATTCGGCAGTCGTTGCAAGCCTAACGGCAGGAGAAACTGCTGTCAGAACGGGGATTAATCAGGAATACGGCTGGTCGAGAGTTGAGTATAACGGGCAGACTCTTTACTGCGTTAGCAGCTATCTGAGGGTTGTGGAGTAGAACGGCTATAGAAGGCAAATAAAAAGCTCTGCCATAAAGGCAGAGCAGAAGCGGAGTTGAGGGGATTTGAACCCCTGCGCCGGACGAGCCGACCTACCGGATTTCGAATCCGGACCCTTCAACCACTTGGGTACAACTCCATTGATAAAGAATAAAAAAGTGCTTTGACAGATGCATCAAAGCGCTTTTTATTATACTTTTTTAATGACTTTGAGTCAACCGGATTACTTGGCATAGGGTTTATTATTTTGTATAATCTAAAGTAGTGTGCGTTTACAAATGAGCTTTTAGCTTTTTTCAAAGGAGGCCTTTTCACATGATGAGAATTGGTATGTTGACTAGTGGTGGCGACTGTCAGGCTTTGAATGCAGCAATGCGCGGCGTTGTTAAGTGTATTGCGCACAGCGGTGAGCAGGTGGAGTTCTATGGCTTTTTAAACGGCTACAAGGGACTTATCTACAGTGATTTCAGAATGCTCACCTCCAAGGATTTTTCAGGAATTCTGACTAAAGGTGGCACTATACTCGGTAGTTCCAGAACACCTTTTAAGACAATCAGGGAACCTGATGAAAACGGACTTGATAAGGTCGAGGCCATGAAGCAGAATTACTACAAGCTTCAGCTTGACTGTCTGGTGGTACTTGGCGGAAACGGCTCTCAGAAGACTGCGAATCTTTTGAGTGAGGAAGGACTTAATATAGTATCGCTTCCTAAGACAATTGATAATGATCTTTGGGGAACAGATATGACATTTGGCTTCCAGAGTGCGGTAGATGTGGCCACAAATGTTATTGATAATATACATACTACTGCTGATTCTCATGGAAGAGTATTTATCATAGAAGTGATGGGACACAAGGTTGGATGGCTTACGCTTAATGCAGGTATGGCAGGTGGTGCGGACGTTATCCTTATTCCTGAGATCCCTTATGATATTGACAGGGTTTGCGAGGCAATAGACGCAAGGAACAAGCGCGGCAGCAGATTTACCATTATTGCTGTAGCTGAGGGCGCTATTTCCAAGAAGGATGCCAAACTATCCAAGAAAGAGTATAAAGATAAGCTGGCAAATTCCAAGTTCCCGTCGGTTTCTTATGAAATAGCCGAAGAGATCCAGAAGAGGACAGGCAATGAAGTCAGGGTAACTGTTCCGGGACACATGCAAAGAGGTGGAGCGCCGGATCCTTACGACAGAGTATTTGCTTCAAGACTTGGAGCAGAGGCCGGCAAGCTTATCCTTAAAAAGGAGTACGGCTTTATGGTTGCCTACAAAAACAGAGAGATTGTGAAGGTTCCTCTCTCTGAAATAGCAGGCAAACTTAAGTATGTTTCACCTGACGCAAGCATCATAAAAGAAGCCAAGATGCTGGGTGTTTGCTTTGGCGATTGATAATAGAGTATTGACGAAAGAAAGGTGCACTTGGGGATGAGGAATTTGCACCATTCGAAAAGTTTTGTGGCGGAGTAGTAGTTTTAATGAGTTATGTAGCGCTTTACAGGAAATTCAGACCACCTGTCTTTGAAGATGTAAAAGGACAGGATCATATAGTTACCACGCTTAAAAATCAGATCAAATCAGACAGGGTTGGACATGCTTACCTGTTCTGCGGAACTCGCGGAACAGGTAAGACTTCTGTTGCCAAGATTTTGGCAAGGGCAGTTAACTGTGAGAATCCGATTGACGGTAGTCCCTGCGGCAAATGTGAGATGTGCAGAGAGATTGCAGCGGGCAACAGCATGAATGTAATTGAGATTGATGCTGCTTCCAACAATGGCGTGGATAATGTCAGAGAGATCATCGAAGAAGTATCCTACTCCCCAACAAAAGGTAAAAAGAAGGTATATATCATTGACGAGGTTCATATGCTGTCTACGGGCGCGTTCAATGCGCTGCTTAAGACATTGGAAGAACCTCCATCTTATGTTATGTTTATTCTTGCCACCACAGAGGTCCAAAAGCTTCCCATCACGATTCTTTCAAGGTGTCAGAGATACGATTTTCACAGGATTACCATCGACACTATTGAGGCAAGACTCCGCGAAGTCGTGGATGCAGAGGGAATAAAAGTAGAAGAGAAAGCGCTTCGATATGTGGCCAAGACTGCAGACGGCTCCATGAGGGATTCGCTGAGTCTTTTGGATCAGTGCATTGCCTTTAACTACGGAGAGGAACTTACTTACGACAAGGTGCTGGGAGTCCTTGGGGCAGTAGACACCGAGGTGTTCAGCAGACTCTTTTCCGCATTGTATCATCAGGATGTTGATGGAGCGCTTACGCTTCTTGCAGAGATTGTTATTCAGGGCAGGGAGCTGTCGCAATTTGTAAATGACTTTGTATGGTATCTCCGAAATCTGATGCTGGTTCAGGCTTCAGATCAGATGGAGGACGTTATAGATATTTCATCAGACAACCTTGTTTCACTTAAAGAACAGGCTAAAGAGGCTGATCCGGACACTATACTCAGATTCATAAGAGTCTTTTCCGAGCTGTCCTCTCAGATAAGATATGCTGCGCAGAAGCGTATACTCATAGAGATAACCCTGATCAAGATGTGTAAGCCTCAGATGGAGAACGCTGAGGATGCTTTCGAAGACAGACTGAGGATCCTTGAACAGCATGATGAGGAGAACGGCAAACTCCTTAAGGGCATACAAAACGGTCAGGTGGCGGTTGCCGCTGTCGGCAGCGCAAATATGAAGGCTTCGCCTGTCAGGGAAAAGAAGGTGCTTGACAGAGCTGTTCCCGAGGATATAAAAAGAGTTGTCAGCGAATGGCCAAAGCTTCTTATGCGAATGGAAAATCCTATGAAGACATACATGCAGAAAGCCAGACTCAGCCTGGGAAATGACGACACTTTACAGATTGTCCTGGATAACAGGCAGCTTGTGGAAAAGTATTCAAAAGGTGATTCCAATGATGAACTGCAACAGTTTCTGGATGATGCTATTGGCAAGCATATAGAATTTGAAACCAAATTTATAGAGCCTCAGCAGGTTTTCGAAGAGAACTATGTGAATTTGCAGGCGATAAATTTTGATATAGTAACAGAAGATGAAAAGGAGAATGAATAATGGCAAAAAGAGGTGGATTCCCCGGAGGCGGAATGCCGGGAAATATGAGTAATCTTATGAAGCAGGCGCAGAGAATGCAGCGCCAGATGGAAGAGAGCCAGAAGGAACTGGAGACAAAGGAGTTCACAGCCAAAGCAGGCGGCGGAGCAGTAGAAGCTACAGTATTTGGCAACAAGACGATAAAGTCTGTTGTTATCTCTCCTGACGCAGTGGATCCTGATGATGTGGAAATGCTTCAGGACATGATTGTTGCAGCTCTTAATGAGGCAATGAAACAGGCTGATGAAGCAAGCGGAGCTATGATGAACAAGATGACAGGCGGACTTGGCGGAGGATTTCCTTTCTAATGGATCTTTACAGCGGACATATTAACCGACTGATCGATGAACTTGCCTCCCTTCCGGGTATAGGCGGCAAATCTGCGCAGCGTCTGGCTTTTTACATAATTAATCTGCCAAAAGACAGAGTGCATAAACTGGCTGACGCAATTACAAATGCCAGAGAGAATGTGCATTATTGTAAGGTGTGCTGCACTTTAACGGATGATGACATCTGTCCTATATGCGGTAATCCCAACAGAGACCACAAGACCATCATGGTCGTGGAAAATGCAAGGGATTTAGCAGCATATGAGAAGACCGGTAAGTTTGAGGGAGTATATCATGTGTTACATGGGGCGATTTCACCGATGATGGGAATCGGCCCGGGAGATATCAGACTTTCAGAGCTGATGCAGCGTTTGCAGACAGAAGATGTGGATGAGGTCATAGTTGCCACCAACTCAAGCCTGGAGGGTGAGACTACTGCCATGTATATCAGTAAGCTCGTAAAACCTACGGGGATCAAGGTGACAAGAATAGCCAGCGGAGTACCTGTTGGCGGTGATCTTGAATACATTGATGAAGTGACGCTTCTTAGGGCGTTGGAAGGCAGAACGGAACTGTAACTGTAACAGTTATTATGTTTTCTAGGAGGAAAAACGATGGCAGTAAAAAGAGAGTTTTTTGGGGAAGCGCAAAACGGAGCACCGATCTATGCATATCATATCAGCAACAGCAATGGTGTAGAGGCAGTCGTGCTCAACTACGGATGTACTATCAAAAATGTATTTGTTCCTACAAAGGATGGAAAAAAGGTTGATGTGGTTCTTGGATATGATGATCCTAAGGCGTATTTTGTTAACGGATGCTTTTTAGGCTCAACTGTTGGACCAACTGCAAACAGAATTGCAAATGCAAAGTATTCAATTGATGGCAGAGAGTTTTCTTTGCCCGTAAATGATGGCCCCAATAACCTTCATACAGATATGGATAATGGATTCCATAAGCGTGTATGGGATGCTTCAGAGGGTGAGAACTACGTTAAGTTTACTTTAAAATCAGAGGATGGCGATCTTGGCTTTTCCGGAAACAGAGTATTTACGCTTACATATACTTTGGATGATGACAACAACCTTGAACTTCATTACCATGCTACAAGTGATGCCAAGACACTTATTAATTTGACAAACCATGTTTACTTCAACCTCGGTGGTCATAATTCAGGAAGCATTCTTGGACATACGCTTAAGCTTAACTGCTCAAAATTCACACCTGTAGTGGACTCTGCTGCAATACCGACAGGCGAACTTGCGGATGTTGCCGGAACAGTATTTGATTTTACAAAAGAGAAAACCATCGGACAGGATATTAATGCTGATGTTGAGCAGCTTCAGTGTGTTGGCGGATATGACCATAATTTCTGTGTTGACGGTGCTGAAGGTGTGCTTAGAGAGGCTGCTTTTGCAAAGTCACCGGATACAGGTATTACTCTCAAGTGCTCAACAACTCTTCCCGGAATACAGCTCTATGTTGGTAACTTCCTTAAGAGCGATGAGGGAAAAGAGGGTACACAGTATAAGGCAAGAGATGGTTTCTGCCTTGAAACTCAGTTTTATCCAAACTCCATCAACCAGGCAGGATTCCCTGACTGTGTATTCGGACCGGACAGAGAGTATGACAGCGTAACTGTATATCAGTTCAAATAATCACAGTAAATCAGCAACAATCGGAGGCATGCTTTGGCAGAGGTAAAGGACTTCATTTCATATGCCAAAAAACTAAATAATGATGGAGACTTTGATGATTCTTCTGAAAAGCAGGCCTCCTATAAGGAAAAAATAAGAAATCATAAGCTGAAGGTATTCTTTAGAACTGTTGCGATAGCTCTTTTTGCTGTATTTGTCGTTGCAGTTATCTATATAAGCTGGAGAGACAAAGAGTACTCGGAAGCAGTAATTACTGTAGAGGCGACCATAACCAACGGTATGGATTCGAGGGTTATAAGCCTTGGAGATTGTGCAGTTCAGTACAGCAAAGATGGAATGAGTTGCCTGAACTCAACCGGGCAGCAGGTCTGGAACCAGACTTATGAGATGCAGAATCCTATTGCACATACCTGTAAGACAATGATGGCTGTTGGTGATTATAACGGTCACCATATTTATGTGAGTGATACAAGTGGCTCACTGGGTACTATTGACACAAATCTTCCTATCAGGGACTTTTGTGTTTCTGCACAGGGAGTAGTGGCGGCTGTTCTTGACGGAACAGATGTAACCTGGATATATTTGTATGATTCTACCGGCAATACACTTGCAAGCTTTAAGACCACAATGAAAGACAGTGGATATCCTATCAGCATAAGTCTTTCTCCGAATGCAGAGCTCTTGTGTGTGTCGTATTTGTATCCGGAGGATGGAGCGCTAAAGACCAGTGTAGCTTTTTTCAACTTTGGATCTGTAGGACAGAATTCAATAGACAACTATGCCAGTGGATATGATTATTCGGACATTGTTGTGCCATATGTGCAGTTTATGAATCCCGGTGCAGCTTTTGCTGTTTCAGATGACAGGATCATGTTTTACAGCGGAGATCAAAAGCCCATAAGCCAGGCAGAGAACCTTCTTGGAGAAGAGGAGGTCCGGTCTGTATATTTTAGCGATTCCTACGTGGGACTTGTTTTTGCAAACAGTACGGAGGAAGGTGATTACAGGCTTGAAGTCTTTGATGCTTCCGGTGAAAAAATTCTTACTACATTCTTCGACATCGGCTACTCTGAAATTCTTTTCCGGGAGAAGGATATAATTATTTATAATGAGGACGAGTGTATCATTAAGGATATAAACGGTCGCAATAAGTACGTTGGCAAGTTTACAACACCGGTAAGAGCAATGATACCTACAAATGTAAGGAGCAAATATATGCTCGTTACAGCAACCAATATAGAGACCATGAATCTCAAGTGATTAAATGAAATAAAGTCAAATGGTTCTTATAATAAAGAAGAGGTGCAATTTGGTACTTGGACTTGATATAAATCAGATTATCATGACAATCGTGGTTGTTTGTCTGATACTTTGGAGAATGTCATATGGTGGAAATAATGGCCTGTTTGCGGAAGCAGCAGGCCTTATTGCTGTAATAGCTTCGTTTATTTCGGTGTACTACTTTATAAATGTGGCAATGAAGCTGATAAATGTAGAACTGGGAGAGGTGATCTCCAAAATCGGATATCTCGTTGTGGCATTTCTTGTATACAAGATAATGACGGCCATTGGCGATGCATTAAGAAAAATAACTCATATTCCGATAGTAGGAAAGGTGGATCGCTTTTTGGGGGCGCTTCTGGGCATAGCCGAAGCGGTACTTATCATCAAGCTTGTTGAGTACGTTACCGGAATAGTAATCCTGAACACGGCATTGACTACTTTATTTGCCTTGTTTGAGTACATTAAGAAAAGTGGTCAATTGTAAATCTTAATTCCACTTTGTAAGATTAAATTCCACCTTGTAGAAGTAAATTCCACAGGGTGGATTTTAATTATTCCAAAAATGGTGGCAAAAAGCTGCTTTTGCCGTTATAATGGCATAAAAGTCGGAAA
>SVFZ01000091.1 GCA_015056585.1 Butyrivibrio sp.
ACAGATAGGAGCTGTAAATGAAAAAACTATTTCTTGCAATAAGACATGGAGATTTGGAACTTGTAAAAAAAATAATTGAAGCGAAACCGGAACTTGTGAATTGTACTGCGAAGCAGCCACCTAAAAAGGATGATGGTCAGTCGCCTTTGCAGGTTGCGCTAAAGACAGAGCAGCATGAGATTGCAAATTTTCTCATAGATGCCGGCGCAGATTTGAACTTCATTGAAAGTGAGACCTGCTGTAATGATATGAGACAACCGGTTTTGTTTGATGCGATCACCAATGCAGTGTTTTGTTCGAGATGGAATACATATCATTCAACGTTAGGACTTGAAGTTCGCTCAACTAAAGAAAACGCTGATGCTGCTTATGATATTTTAGAGAGAATGCTAAAGAATGGAGCAGATATAAATGCTGTTGATTCATATGGATTTTCTGCTATTTGGCATTTTGCTTCCGACGTAGGCGAACTACTTCCGCATTATGTTGATTCAGAAAAACGAATCTACTCTACTGAAAGAGAATTCACAGATGAAGTTCGCGAAGACTTCACAAGGATATATAAGTTGCTTCTCGAGTATGGCGTAGATGTAGATTATGTCAGTCCAAGTTTAGGCGAAACAGTTCGAGAGTTCCTTAATACTCCGGCGTTGGAGATAATTGGCTCTTAAACATGATCCCCAGAGACGGGGTTAATGGTCCATTATTTCTTTCTTTTTGTAGATATTAGTAAACTGGCCAAAAGAGTCACAGGCACAGCAAGTACAGATATGAGCGCAGCAGCTCCTGTATTTATGCTGTGTTTGTTTTTGTTATTGGAAGTATTTTCACTCATAATTGATATCCTTTCTGTGAATCAAGTCTTGATTATTATTACACCGGCATCTGACAGTTCTTTACATGTTTTTTCAAATATCTTTTTATTCCTGGCGGATGTGCAATGCAGGTTAAGAGTTACCTTGTAGCCTGAGCTGATAGCATCCAGGCAGGTTTTCTTTACACAACAATTGCCATCTACGCCTATTATCTCAAGTTCTGTGATCTTCATATCCTTTAGCTCTTTTGCAAAAGAATCATTTGTAAAGGCACACGGAAATCTCTTTTCATAGATGTAATCTGAGGCAATGAGCAGATTATTAGCCAGATTATAACTGTCATTATCACCATGAATGCCAATGTTACGGACGTAGAACACAGGATCTCTATCCGATTTTGCCGCAGAAATCCTGGCGTTGATTCTTGGCAAAAGATCAGCGTCGTAATATCTTAGATATTTTTCTTGGACATCGATTACTAATAGGATCTTCATATAATAATTATAGTTCGATAATGATGAATTTTTCGTTAATTACACATTTTCTTCAAAGTTTCTTTAGGCTACATTAAGTTTCGAATCATATCATGAATACATCAAGAAGAACAGTGCACTTCTTGAGCCACACACACTTATTCATAACACATAAAGGCTGTGACAGATTCTTCACGGCCTTCCTCCCTACAGCAACCCGATTTTATGGGAAATTACATAGATGGTACTTCGATGTCTCATATAGCGTCGAAGTATTTTTTTGCATATAATTAAGGGAGGCACTCTATGGAAACAGGTCCTTAGAAGGGAATATGAAGAGAATATTTGCTTTTGGAGATTCAAATACATATGGCTTTGACCCAAGAATGGGAGGAACCGGAAGATATCCTAAGGATATCAGATGGACCGGTGTGATTGATCAGATGCACGAGTATGAGGTGAATAATCAGGGGGATAATGGGCTTTCAATTCCGGTCTCAGATAGTGCTATTGCTTCACTTGGCAGAAGTATCAAAGAGTGGAGCCCTGATTTGATTCTCATAATGCTAGGCTCAAATGATCTATTAAATATGTCACCGGCATCATGTGAAAATGTTGGTACTCGTATGCGACAGTTTCTTACGGCGCTATGTGACTGCATTCCTGAATATGTTCATAGCATGGTGCTGGTGTCACCGCCCCAAATGAGTCTCGGAGATTGGACTGATCCGGATATAGTAGGTGAATCACAGAAGTTTGGCGTAGTGTATGAACCTATAGCAAGTGAAAAAGGGCTGAAATATATAAATGCATGCGAGTGGGATCTTTCATTATGCTTCGACGGTGTACACCTTACAGAAGAAGCGCACTTGCGTTTTGCACAGAAAATTATTTCTTCCGTTTTGTAGATATTAGTAAACTGGCTAAAAGAGTCACAAGCCCAGGCAGCATATATCATGGCGGCCGCCTGGAAAGAACTTGTGTAGATTTTAATAGTGACTACTGCGCTGATAAGGAAGGATGAATATTATGAAAATAGATGAGATCATTGAAATAGTGAGAGAGGCCGGAAATATACTGCTGGCTGCCAAGAGACCAAAGGTCATGGAGAAGTCCGGACATGCAAACTTTGTAACTGAAACGGATGAAAAGGTTCAGAGATTCCTTATGGAGAAGCTAAAGGCAGTGCTGCCTGAGGCTGAATTCCTTGGAGAGGAGGACGGCCAGGATGTCTTTTCTGCTAAGATGGCAAACGGATACTGCTTCGTCATAGATCCAATAGATGGAACATCAAATTTCATCTATGAGTATAGGCCTTCGGTTGTATCGGTCGGACTTCTTAAGGACGGAAAGCCATACATGGCGGTTGTTTTTAACCCTTACGACGACATGATGTTCTCAGCGGCAGCAGGCTATGGGGCATACATGAATGGTGAAAAGATATTGTCATCAGAGGCGCCACTTTCGGAACAGCTTGCATGTTTTGGAACAGCTCCATACTACGAGGAATACAGAGACAGATCTTTTGACATTGCAAAAAGACTTTTGCCTGAGTGCGTTGATCTTCGAAGATCCGGCACAGCTGCCTGGGATATGTGCTGTGTCGCTCTTGGAAGATGCGGACTATACTTTGAACTGAAGATTCAGATATGGGACTATGCGGCAGCGGCTCTTATAGCCATGGAAGCAGGATGTAGCGTCACTGATATTGATGGAAATCCGCTTTCCTACACAGGAGCTTCATCAGCACTGTGCATGGGCCGAGGTGTAAAAGAAATACCGGAATGCTTTAGGTAATATTGCTACTAACAGTTTCAACTGAATTTAAAATTTCACATTACGACAGATTTTAATTAAAGGTATAACAGGAGTTATTTAAAATACAATATATTGTATTTGGGTAAAATGAATAGTACAATAATTTGTAGATGAAACTACTGACATGTTTTGATTGGAGGAAACGATGATTACTGAATTTCCGAAGCGACTGTTGATTGATGGTTTTATTTACGAGAAGAAAAGCCCTCATGATGGAGGCGGAGCTTATTATGACTCCAAGGACAATCCATCTGAGATAACAAGCAAGTTCATCTGCCTGTATCCTAACGGAGAACTTACATACAACTGGAACGGATTGGAGCAGAAGTGGAACAAGCAATACTCGGTAATCAAAGAAATAGTATGACGTTTCAAGCCTGTGTTTATGTGACATGGGCTTTTATACTGTCCGAACTTCATAAGGGACAGGGAGTATAATAAATACAGATGGAGAGATAAAGAAATACCTGTAATCTGGCCGGGGATAAAACTATAAGGAGAAGCGCGCGTGTGCTGCAGATATTATTACAGTGACAAAACTGCATATGAGGTAGAGGATGACTTGCATCTCTTCAGGGGCGCACTTGCTACATGCGCAGGAGACATTACTCCGGGGATGGTGACGACCGGGCTTGTCCGGAATAAGGGTGCCCGTGCAGACATTGCGCTTTCAGAGCTGTTTTGGGGAATAACATCCCGGGATAAAAAACTGATCATAAATGCCAGAGCTGAATCAGCAACAGAAAAAACGATGTTCTCAGAGAGCATCAAAAACAGAAGATGTATTCTTCCTGCTGCAGGTTTTTACGAGTGGGATGCAGGTAAGACTAAATTCGTTTTTAAAAGAACTGATGAGAAGCCGATTTATCTTGCCGGTTTCTATGATCTGAGCGAGAACAGGGATTCTTTTGTAATACTCACAACTGCTGCAAATGCATCAATGAAACCTGTCCATGATAGAATGCCTGTAATGATTGACAAGGAAAATGTCAGAGACTATCTTAAAGACACTTTTGCTGCGATGGAAATGATAAATAAGCCCATGCCGGAGCTGGACAGGAGCAGTGATTATGAGCAGCTCAGTCTGTTCTGAGCAGAAAGGTTACTCACGATTCTTTTTCATCTCATATAGTTGGTGCGGCCTGTGGCATGGATATACACGATAATTTATGTTTTTTTTATCATAATATAAACACCTGAGGTGTAAAATAGTAGTACCATACCGGTATTGTGCAAATATAAAAGCATAGGAGACATCACATTGAAACTTCTGCAAACTGTATTTGATATTGAGTTTGAAAAAACAGTGAGATCATGGGCGGATACCATTGAGAGCAACGGTTATTCCGCTCTGATTCACGTGTATATACCATATGCAGCGGAATTCAGAAATGAGGACATGCGAAGGATCAGACAGATACTGAAAAGCTATATTCCTGATGTTCCGGTGATCGGCTGCAGTTCAACTGGCGTGATAATTGAAGGTGGGCTAAACGATGACTGTTCCATAATTTCTGTGATGCTTTTTGAAGATGAGTCTACTTCTGTGAAAGTAGTTCCCTATTATACAAGACCGGAAGGGGAAGATGCCCACAGCGTATTGGAATATGCTCTAAGCGCAACGGAACTTAAGGGAATTGAGGTAGTGACTGCGGCGCCATATACCGGGCTGGAGCAGGCCGGAAGGATTATAGATACGCTTCCTGAGGAAATTGAAATATTCGGAGGTGTTGCGGTAGGCGATGATAAGCATCCTTCATTTGTTTTTGCCAATGACTGCCCTGAATCTTTCGACGGTACTGCGATTGTTTTATACTGCGGAAAGGAGCTACATCTTCTCACAAACCGCATGTTTGGGTGGAAACCAATAGGCTATTCCTTAAAAGTAACAAAAGCCGAAGGCCCACTGGTTTATGAGATCGATGGAAAACCTGCATATGATGTTTACAACCACTATCTGCATATCGATAAGGGCGATAATTTCTTTTATGATGCTCTGGAATTCCCATGGGAAGTTCGGATTGATGAAGAAAATGCTTACTTAAGGCATGCAAAATCGGTAAATCCGGATGGATCCATTCTTATGTCATCCATAATTCCGCAGGGGAGCGAGATCCATCTCACCTATGGTGATCCAAGAAGGATCATGGCTCATACCAAGCAAACAACATTGGAAATAATGGATTTTGCACCGGAAGTAATAAATATAGTTAATTGCATGGGGCGAAAGCTCTTTTGGTCGGACAGGGAAGATGTCGAGATTTCCCTACTCTCCAAGCTGATGAATACCACTGGCTTTAGCGCGCTGGGTGAGATCATGCGGCATAAGGGCACTACTCTTTTAAACAATCTGTCCATAGTAACGGTAGCAATGAGAGAGGGCCCTAAGGGTGAAGTGGCGAAGATTGAAATAGATCATTTTGAAAAGAGTGCTAACATGCCAATTACAGCCAGGCTGGCGCTTTTTATCAACACCATCAGTGACGAACTTATTGAGAAAAATAATCAGTTGAATGATATGCTCTACAAGGCATCTCACGACGCATTGACAGGGCTTTTTAACCGTGGATCCATTGAACGCAGCATTATTGAATACTGCGAAGATGGTGGTAATGACTGGCATCTTATCATGTTTGACCTTGATGATTTCAAAAAGATAAATGACAGCAGCGGACATATGGAAGGCGACCTAATTCTTAAGGCAGTATCACGTATACTGACTGAATACGTAAAAGAGATCCCTGACGCGATTGCAGGTCGTTGGGGCGGCGAAGAATTTATGATATTCATCAAAGGATACCGGGATGATGCTGTCAAAGAAATGGCTAAGGAGCTTTGTTTGAAGGTAAAAAACGAATGTAAGCCAGATGGCTCGATCACAATAAGTGGCGGTGTAACCGGCCATAAATTCGAAGAAGATGTGATTGATACTATTACACGTGTGGATGAGCTTTTGTATCAGGCAAAAAACTCAGGCAAAGACCGCGTTTGCAGCGATCTTGACCAATGAAACCAATTGTTTCTCCCGAAAAAAAGGTACTATATAAATCCTGATTTTATTGTGATAAGTTCAATAATAGGAAAGGGTACCATTTAATTGAAAGGAGATAGAAATGAAAAATATAAGATTGGTTTTAATTGGAGAAATTCTGCTGTTTATCGTTATATTTTTACTTAATATTCTGATCGGAAGCTGGGGAACATCAGCCATTATCTGGTTTATTGATCCGGCTTCATTACTGCTTATAGCGCTGGTTTTATTCCCGGGGCTGATCATTATGGGAGTATGGAAGGATTTTGTAAAAGCATTTTCTGTAGGAATCAAATCTTTTAGCCTGCTTGAACTTAAGAACATAATCGGTGCCGTTGATGCAGCGCAGAAACTTACAGTATTCGGGGCACTTTTTGCGATGATCATATCTGCTGTGCTTCTGATGGGTAGACTTGATGATCCATCTACGATAGGACCGTACCTGGCTGTCTGCTTCCTTTCTGGATTTTACGCTGTCATTATCGAGTTCTTACTTCTGCCGCTTAAGCTTAATGCAGAGCGAAAGATGAATGAAGAAATGGATCTGGGAGAATGACTAAGGCTCAGATAAGCAAAGCGCATTATCTTAAAGTTGCTCAGAAATTTGGCTTTACAAAACGTGAGCTGGAACTGGGCTTTCTAAAGGTGTCCGGTTTTTCAAACAGAAGAATTGCATATATGTTTGGGATTTCTGAGCAGACTGTCAAAAATCATTTTACTCATATCTATGAGAAAGCTTGGGTTCCGGGAAGAAATGAGTTCCGGGAATTGTTTACAGCTGAGGATGAGTAGGGGCTTTATTGATGAAACTCGCCAATAAAAAAATCATAATAGGCATATTGTCTGCTAATATCCTGCTGATATTGTTTGCTGTTTGCGGGAAAATACTTACAAGATTTGTTTATGAGGATCATCTTGATGACACGGTAATAAGCGTTGACGGCGAAAGCATCACCCTGAGGGAGTTTGGATATTATATTTACAAAGTTGAGGATTTTGTGCAGAATCAGGCACTTTTGTACGACCGTGAAAATCCGAAGCTCTGGTGGAATACGCATTTTTCAGCAGGCCTTGACTCGCAGTTTGTCTGTGACTATGCCAAGAAGGTGGCTATAAATACATGCATCTGTGATCAGATTTATTGCATGGAAGCACAGGAGCGTGGGCTTCAGCTTAATGACGCAGCGCAGGCGCAAACTTTGTCGGAATCAAAAGATCTTTTTATGAAAATGACCTCGCTGCAGCTTAAGGCAACAGGCCTGAATGAAGAGACCATTAAAAAAATGAATAGACGGCATACTATCGCATCCAAGTATGCCGAGAGCCTTTATGTAACGCAGGATTTCAGCAGATATTCCGGAGAGCCGAAAGATCTTTTGAACTGGGACGGCGAGTATTATCAGGAAGTAATACTTCCGAATCATACAGTGAAATTGAACGATAAGATCCTGGATAAGATAGTACTGGGAAAAATAACAGTGAATAAATGACCGGGTCAGGGAACGTAGATCTGGTTAATGCCATAAAGCTCGCCGTCAATGATGCCCAGTGCAACGAGCATTCCATTAGTCATATAGTACTCTTTGGCATCAGCTGACCAGTTGGGATAATTGTCACCTTTAAATTCTCTTCCAACAATGTATTCAGTTTGGAGCTGTGAAAACTCACCGTCTTCAACAAATTTCTGGAGGATTATCTCACAGTTTTCTTTGATCTGGAAGGTGACATTTTCCTCAATAAGGATGCGTTCATTGCCTTCATTAAACAGAGGTACCACATTGTACTCCTGTTCATATTCGCCTTTTTCAAGGGCAAAATAGAAGCTGTCGCTATTTCTTTTTACAATGAATTCCTGAAATCTTGACTTGCCGACAGAGTCCCACTTGAACTCTTCGTCAGTTCCGTATTGAAGTTCTTTGTTGGCATCCTCAAAAGATGCAACTGTATACTGTGTTCCGTTTACTGAGAACAGCATATCACCGTCTTTTGCTTCATCAACGTAGTTAGCCTTGATCTTTTCGTTGCGGTAAATATCGCCGGTCAGCGTTGTCTCATCAAACTTTTTCACATACATATAGAGATTGTTGTCATTGTCATAGTATTTGAGAGCCTCAAAGGTCCTGGGATTGCAGTTGCCAAGGCATGAAAGCGAGATCACTTCATTATTTTCGGAAAAGGTTATTGTCGGAAATGCACCATCGTCCCAATTGAACTTGGCTTTTGAATTGTCATCTGCCGAAGCAAAATGGAAGGTGATATCTTCGCCGTTTATCTCGTAGGAAAAAGGAAGACCTGAAAGACCATCAGGTGTCTGCGTGGAGCCGGAGGTCTCACCGTCAAATATATAGTAGCTTGAAATATTGTACAGATCATCGCCTTTGTAGGCTGCGTAAACAGCACCTGAAAGCTTCGGTGTTCCATCCGGGGAAACACCTGCTTTTGTGAATGATACGGGCTCTGAATTCTGGTACACTTCACTTAATTCGTCAAATACGGAAGAATCTTCCTGAATTTCAGCGACGCCGTCTTTGTAATTGTGATAAATACCATCCTCAGTAGCTGAATAATCGATGTTTGCTTCTTCGGTGATTACAAACTTGCCGGTGTCTTTGCTTACATATCCTTTTGTTACAGAGTTTCGCATGGATAAAATAAGACTATTGTCATCAGTAACAGCAATTGGATAAGCTGTACCGCCGCTCTGGACGGTAGTGACTTTTTCAACGAAGCCATCTTTTTCGATAAAAACAGTAGCTTCGTAGGTTGCCTGATGTCCCAAAAGATCATCAAAAACATAACTTGTTACAAGAAGCGCATCCTCGCCTTCGCAGATAGGAGCGTAAGCGTAGGCCTGTCCTGCGCAAAGTAAATCGACGAGCTCTTCGAAAGTGGCAGGCAGAGCAGCGCCAATCCCTGCAGCAAAGATGTCGGTGCTTTCGGTATTTGCTGCCGTATCAGTATTGTCAGTGTTTGTTGCTGCCTCTGCGTTGCCTGTGTATGTTTCGGCTTCCGCTGTCAAGTCTGTTGGAGTCTCACTTGCAGAAGGCTCTGCAGCTGTATTTCCGCATCCGGTAATGACAGAGAACAGGGTTACTGCAGTTACCAATAGCTCGAGTGTTTTTTTCTTCATATTTTCCCCTCATTTTTCATATTTTCATATATTGAATAAAAATAATTTTACACTCGGATTGGTGTGCAAAAAATTAAATGTCTATAAAATTTTCTGAATATTATATTTTTTTGCAAAAATAGGCCAAAAAGCACAAACAGCAGAAAGCCTCTGTCAGAGACTGTAAGCTATATGTAATCATCTGCACTATTGGAGTAAGCCTTTACAAAAAGAACTATGGTCTTATAATTTAGGTAATACACAGGGGGGCTTGTTAAATGGAGTACATACACACCGTTCAGTATTATGAAACAGACAAGATGGGGATCACGCACCATTCCAATTATATAAGGTGGATGGAAGAAGCGAGAGTAGATTTCCTGTCTCAGATAGGCTGGGAGTTTGCAAAGCTTGAAGAAATGGGAATAGTGTCGCCGGTTCTTTCTGTGAACTGTGACTACAAGTATCCGACAAAGTTTTCAGATAAAGTGTACATCACTGTTTCGGTAAAAGAGTTCAAGGGTGTGAAGCTTTTCCTCGATTACGAAATGAAAAATGAGGAGGGAAAAGTTGTGTGTGTTGGTACAACTTCCCACGCTTTTTTGAATACTGACGGAATGCCCATCAGGATGAAGCGGGAGTTTCCGGAATTATATGAAACACTAAGCAGTCTGATTTTGCAGGATAAGTGATAAGCTGGAGCTGCTTGAGCATGAGGCTGTGAAGCTATAAATGTTATTATAGATAAAAATGCAGAACGGGAAGTTAAACCAATATATAATTGGCAACTTCCCGTTTTCTTATGAATGCAGAGACACTGCCCTGCATGGAGTGTATTTATCATATCATTACTGCATTGAAATTTCTATTAACTTCAGATTAAATTTAAGTTATCATATGATTACGGAGATCAAAGGTTTATGAGTCTTTATGGTATTGAGGGAATGGTAGAAAAAATATATTGAAACGGAATCGGAATTAAAAATGAGAAAAGCACGTACAGAAAAAGAGAATGCAATACGAGAGAAGATGATTGCAGAGTTATATTCGAATGAGTATAACAAATTTATTGGATTTGAGGTAATGGAGCTGAGTCCGACCTACAGTAAGTCAAGGATCAAGTGCGATTCAAGGCTTCATAATACTTACGGAAGCATACATGGTGGGGCGCTTCTGTCTTTTGTAGATGCGATGGCAGGTGCAACCGGGAGTATGAGTGGATATTATGTTACAACAGTTTCCGCCAACCTGAATTTTCTTTTGCCGGCTGTGAATACAGAATATATTTATTGTGAATGCATGAAACTTAAAACCGGAAAGCATATTCTTGTATTTGATATCAGAGTAACCGATGACGAAGGAAATCTGCTGGACAGCGGAGAATTTTCATTCTTCGCAAGCAAAGTCCCTGTTCTGGGAGACAGCCTGAAATTTTGAAAAAGAGAAACAGAGAGTATAAAGTAAATAAGTTTGTTGTATAATATGATTAAGGCGTAAAAGTTCATAAATGCTCGCATGTTTAGCGTTTTGACTTTACGATTTTATAACATATTTTTATTTGCTGCATAGTTTATTTTGTTGGAGGAGGCACAAAATGGGAGACATTACTGAGATTATCAAAAAGATCAATGGTAACAAAGAGCTTATGGCACAGATTGCCAAGGCAGATCCTAAGCAGGGCGTAGAGCTTCTTAAAAAGGCAAACATTGATGTGTCAGAAGATGACATCAAGAAAGTTCAGGCTGCATTTTCAGACGGTAAGATCGATCTTAATGACATCAAGAATCTTGCGGGCGGATTATTCAAAAAGTAAAAACAGCGCAGCTTTCGTGAAAATAGCTCTAAAAGGTCGCATTAAATTGCGGCCTTTTTTTAGTACAAAAAATGGCACAAAAAGTATTGACTCCTACGTTACGTAATAGTTTATGTTATAGTTACACGTGAAGGAGATGAAAGCTATGATGACAGTAAATGAAGTAAGTAAACTGACAGGAGTGAGTATACGCGCTTTGCAGTATTACGACAAAATTGGACTCTTGAAGCCGGCAGAATACACAGAGTCCGGGTACAGGCTGTATGACGATGCAGCTTTGGAAAAATTGCAGCAGATTTTATTGTTCAGAGAGCTGGAGTTTCCGCTAAAAGACATAAAAGAAATTGTAACCAGATCTGATTTTGACAAGAGGAAAGCACTTGATCAGCAGATAGAGCTTCTTGAACTTAAGAAGGAACATATCGAAAATCTGATAGTCATGTGCAAAGGATTAAAACTGAGAGGAGTGAGAAAATTGGATTTTACAGCATTTGATTTAAGTAAGATAGATGAATATTCCAAAAAGGCTAAGGAGCAGTGGGGCAAAACGCCCGAATTTAAGGAGTTTGAGGAAAAGGATAAGAATCGATCAGATTCCGACAAGGCAGAAATGATAGCCAAGTTCACAAAGATTTTCGAAGAGTTCGGCGCCATGAAGGATTCTGATCCTACATCCGAAAGAGCTCAGGATCAGGTTAAAAAGCTTCAGGACTATATCACCGACCATTTCTATAAGTGTACTGATAAAATTCTTTTCGGCCTTGGGAAAATGTATGCCGGTGGAGGCGAATTTACCGACAACATCGATAATATAGGCGGCCCCGGAACAGCCGAGTTTGCTTATCAGGCAATAAAGGCATTTTGTGGAAAGTAAGATAATAAGACTTTAAGCGGATACTGTTAAAGTATGTTTGCTGATCAATTTTGCCAAAGTGCTCCCAGATAACAATTTCATTGTTGGTGCATTTTTTTATGGTGAAATCCGGATACAGGCGATAAAAGTAATACCAAGACCACCCAAAAGAGATGTCATGGTATTATTCATTCAGAAAACTACAGAGCTAAGCAACAGGAAAGCAAAAAATGAGAGAGATAGTATTATGTTTAAAAACCAAAGAAGACGAGATTCTTTCTAAGCAGGTAGCGATGCTCAGCGAAAGGCACCACGCCGGTGTAAAGCGGATATCTGCTGATGAAGCTCGCAGCGTAATAGAAACCGGCAATGAGAATACCCTATTCATCAGCGATGACGAGACTTTGCTTAATGAGGCAAAAGAAAAGGGACTGCTTGTAAATAATCCTATGAAGATGAAGGAGTCTTATGCAAAAGCGATGGAGATGCTAAAAACAATAGGAGTACAGCAAAATTTAAGCAAAAAGCAATAAGCTAAGCACATAAACAGACAAACAAAAAGCAATAAACTAAGTACAGCAACAGGCAAACATTAGAACTAATTGACAAGGAATTAAAAATATCTGCTACAGAAAGCTGTTGACAGCATTTTGTCTGTCAATTATACTATCAACTAATAATTTTCAGAAAGCGATATGACATTATGAGAAATATCAACCTCATCAATTCAATAGCACCCACAAATTCTAAACCCGTGAACTTTAATAATCAGGGGTCTAATGGTGTTGTGTTTGATGAGGACAGTGGAAATGCATAGTGTATAACTGTATTTGCATTACTTACAAGAGATTAAACCTCATCAGACTGATCAAAAGTTTGATGAGGTTTTTTTATACCCAAAGACAGCGAAAAGCCAGCAACAAAAACAGACCGGAAGAAAAAGGAGGAGAAAATTATGGAACTTATCAGGGTGCAGGATTCAGACTTTAGAAAGACTTACGAACTTTATATGTCTTTCCCGGAAAGTGAGAATGGCTATATAAACAACGTATATGGCTATGATTATGATCGTTTTCTTGAATGGATTGAGATGAAGCGAAACTGGTCTATGGGAAAAGAGCTTCCGGAGGGCTTTGTGCCTGATACAACCTATGTGCTTGCAGATGGCGACACTTATGTTGGTGTTTTTAACCTGCGCCATTATCTGAATGATTTTCTCCGTGAAGGGGCAGGTCATATCGGATACTGCATTTCGCAGAAATACAGAGGAAAAGGTTACGCAACAAAGGGCCTCGAACTTGCGCTTGCAAAGGCAAGACAAAAGAGCATTCACGAAGTTTATATGTCTGTGAACAAGGATAATCCTGCAAGTCTTCGGGTTCAGATAAAGAACGGGGCCTATATTCACCATGAAAATGAAAAAGAGTATTTTACCAGAATAAACCAGATAGATGATGGTGCATCAAGAGAAGAGATTGTCAGCAAGTACTATACCCAGTACGAAGAGGATAGCAGACTTGAGAGATCAGTCCATGGAAGGCTTGAGTACGCTGTGACCATGGATTACATCCACAGATATGCTGATAAGAGTTCAAAGATCCTGGAAGTCGGCGCCGGAACAGGAAGATATTCTGTGGCTCTTGCAAAAGAGGGCATGGATGTAACAGCGGTGGAACTTGTTGAGAAAAACCTTGAGGTGCTTAGAGACCACAGTAAGGGCATGGCTAACATCAAGTCCTTCCGTGGAGATGCTACAAAGCTTGATGAATTTGAGGATGATACTTTTGATATCACGCTTGTTCTCGGACCTTTATACCACCTCTATGAAAAAGACGAAGTGGATAAGGCAATCGATGAAGCTATAAGAGTAACAAAACCTGGTGGGATCATGATGTTTGCGTTCATTTCGGTATACGCGATAATGTACTCAAACTACTTCTACGGCAACTGGGCCGAAGGGCAGGAAGAGAACTTTACAGATGACTACAAATTCAGGCACTTTAAAGAGCAGCTCTTTACCGGGTACGATGTGACTGAGTTTGAGCATCTCTTTGACGGGAAAAATGTGACCTATATCACAACGACCGGCGTTGATGGCCTTCTTGAGCCAATAGAGCACAGGGCAGACTTTGCACTATCAGATGAAGACTTCAAGAAGCATTTTGAGTGGTATCTGCATTTTTCGGAAAAGAGAGAGCTGCTGGGAAACACAAATCATCTGCTGTATATCTGTCGCAAGAACAGCTAAAAAGACATATGACCATGAATGGGAAGTTAGATCGGAAAACCGGTTGACTTCCCGTTTTTTATTGCATACGAGAAACTGCATTGTAATTCCTATGAAAGCAAAAATTAATTCATAATCAGCAGAATAGGTCAGTAAATCAGCAGATGACTGTCTACATATATTACCCGGATCTGTGTAGAGTAGTAGATACAGAAACGTGAGGAAAAGACATGATCAGTAATCCGATATTAAAGGGCTTTCATCCGGATCCATCAATTATAAGGGTCGGACTGGACTACTACATTGCGACATCTACTTTTGAATGGTGGCCGGGTGTCAGACTGCATCATTCAAGAGATTTAAAAAACTGGGAGCTGATAGAGTATCCGTTAAACAGGATAAGTCAGCTTGATCTAAGAGGTGTCGGCCCTTCTCAGGGTATATGGGCGCCATGCCTTACATATGAAAACGGGGTATTTTATCTTGTATACACGATTGTCCGTTCATTTTACTGCAACATGTACGATACGGAAAATTACCTTGTTACGGCAACAGACATACACGGCCCATGGAGTGAACCGGTGGCACTTAACAACTTTGGATTTGATCCGTCTCTTTTTCATGATTCCGACGGCAGAAAGTTTATGGTTTCAATGGTTACTGACCACAGAGTGCCTAAAAAGTATGCAGGCAGGATCATTCTTCAGGAGTATGATCCGATAAAAAAATGTATGACGGGCGAGGCAAAAGATATTTTCACCGCATCGGATATTTTTCTGGAAGGGCCTCATATTTTTAAAAGAAATAATTGGTACTACCTGTTTTGTGCAGATACCGGAACCGGGGAGCTTCACGGGCAGTCAGTTTTAAGGTCGAGAAGTGTATTTGGACCTTACGAAATGAAAAAAGATAAGCCGGAAAGATGGGAAAAAGGCGATGCCTATTCAATTATGACATCGCGGCATTTTCCGGATATCTTGCTTCAAAAGTCAGGTCATGGTGACATGGTAGAGACACCGGATGGAGACTGGTACATGGTTCATCTGTGCGGAAGGCCATGTGATAAAAGAAATCCGGACACAGCGGCTCGATTTAAAAATTCAAGAAGGTACATGCTGGGCCGCGAGACAGCCCTGCAGAGAATTGTATGGAAGGATGACTGGCCTTATCTTTACAGCGAGGTGGATAAAAAAATCACATCAATTCCACAGGATGAGATTTCAGAACCTGCTATGGGGAAAAGAACTTATGAAAACGAAAAAGAACTTCCGGCAGAAAAAAGCAAATTAAATAAAGATGAACTAAATAAAGATGTCTTCAATAAAGATGACCTTAGAAAAGATGATTTTGACAGCGAGATTCTAAATCCCGATTATCAGTCGCTGAGAGTTCCAATGGATGAGAAATATCTTTCGCTTACTGAAAGGACGGGATATCTAAGGCTCTATGGAAGAAGCGGGCTTTCATCACAGTTTTCCCAAAGTCTGATTGCCAGAAGGATGACCTCTTATCATATGGAGATATCTACCGCCCTTGAATATGAGCCAAAGTTTTTTAAGCAGATGGCAGGACTGATTTTTATGTATGACACGGAGAACTATTTGTACCTCCATGTGACAAGGGATGAGGACATCGGCAAGTGCATAACGCTTCTTAAATATGAGAATAAAAAGGCGGAATACTTAAGCGAATACATTCCTGTAAAAGAGAATGTGCCCGTTAAGATGAGACTGCATATAAACGGAGCGGAAGTAAGATTTGAATACGGTGCAGGTAACGAATGCCAGAAGAATGCGAAGATGGAGCAGATTGGGCCTATGGTTGATGCAAGCTTTTTATCCGACGAAGCCTGTGACCAGGGGTGGTTTACAGGGGCTATGCTGGGGATATGCACTCAGGATCTTACAGGATCAGGCTTAAATGCAGATTTCGATTATTTTGAAGTAAAAGATTTGGATAAGAAATAAAACATTTACGAGGGAAATCAGTATGAATGAAAAGTACAGCACTTGGGCAAAAAATGAGCTAGAAAAGGTAAAAGAAAAGATAGAATGGGTCTCTGAAAACAATAAATATAAGCTTCCGTATACCACAGACGAAAATGGAATCTTTGATAACAGGGCGGATTCCAAAAAAGAATTCAGAATAGATGATGGGCCTAACTGGTGGACAAACGGATTCTGGGCAGGAATATTGTGGCTGATATATCAGGATACAAAAGCCTCTAAATACTGCGACTATGCGAGAATTCAGGAAAAAATGCTGATGCCTGTTTTTGACATGTACTACGGCCTTCATCACGATGTGGGATTTATGTTTGTTCCGAGTGCTGTGGCTGATTACAGATTGACCGGGAATGAGGAATCAAGAAAAACAGCGCTTCACGCAGCAAGTCTTTTGGCAGGAAGGTTCAATGCAAAAGGAAATTACATAAGGGCATGGAATGATTTTGACGATAGCGATACAAGAGGATGGGCCATCATAGACTGCATGTTTAATATATCGCTTTTATTCTGGGCCGGAAAAGAGACAAATGACCCTCGATTTACCCATATAGCAAAAGCACATGCCACAACTGTTATGAATGCATTTATACGTGAAAACGGTTCGGTTTGTCATATTGTGGAATTTGATCCGGAAACAGGAAAAAGAATTAAAAGCTATGGCGGTCAGGGATATGCACACGGCAGTTCCTGGACAAGAGGACAGGGCTGGGGGCTTTACGGATTTGTAAATGCCTACATGAATTCCTATGACGGGGCTTACTTAAAAACAGCTGAGAAAATAGCTGATTTCTGCGTATCAAAAATAGATGACAGCGGGATCATACCTATAGACTTTGACCAGCCTAAGGAGCCTGCCTATGAAGATTCCTGCGGAGCCTGCATCATGGCGGGAGGTCTCATTGAACTGTCCTGGCAGACAGAAGATGCAAATAAAAAAGCTGTCTACCTTGAAACCGCATATAAGATCATCAAAGCTATTGCAGAAAACAGAGCTGATTATAGCAGAAACTGCGAAGCAATCGTTCAGAACTGTTCAGCATCCTATTACAATAAAATACACCATGAGACCATGGTGTATGCAGACTATTTTTATATTGAAGCATTGTATAAGCTTGCAGGTTCGGAATTTAAGATGTGGTGAGGTTAACTCCGGTTTCTGTTTCTGTAATCTGTGGGAGTATAGCCTATAAATTTTTTGAACTGACGCATAAAATGAAGTTCGTTTTCATAGCCACATATGTCAGCCACCTCCTTAATGCTGAGGTCGGTGGTTGTCAGATAGTGTCGGGCAGAGCGCAATCGCGCAGAAATAATGTCTTTTTGGCAAGAGGTCTCGAAAAAATCCTTGTACAAGTGTTGAAAATGTGAAACGCTCATAAATAGTCCATCAGCCAGTTTACTGATAGACCAGTCGTTTGCGGGCGAATTATAGATGGCGGTTCTTATCTGTGAAAATTCCAGATAGAACTTGGGAGCCCGCTCTGTCTGCACTGATGAAAACTGCTCTTTCACTGATAACAAAAACAGGTGCATGTAGTGGTCCACTAATAAATCAGCGTATTCCGAATTTTTGTGAAATGATCTGGACATCAGTTCAACTAAAGTGGTAAGACTTCTGAAATCATAGGGATAGAGCGGCCTGCATAAAGGTATGGACAGTTTTTCAAAAAACTCAGCATCTCCGCTGCCCAGACTAAAATGAATCCAGTCATCATTGTAGCCGATTTTCTCTCTGCCGTATTTGATCGGTGACTTTGGCGGATAGATTATGAGCATATTAGGCTGAGTTTCTATCTCTTCTCCGTCAATAACAAACCGGGCGTCTGTCTTTACCAAAAGAGCCAGGTATTCATCGGATGTCAGATTGTATGAGATATTGCAGGGCTTTTTGTGATTGGAATCGTAACCGCAGGTTGAAACAGATATCATTTCACGTCTCCAAAAATTGCATAATAAGTCAGTTAATAACCATATTAGAACATAGTTTTTTACATGTCAAAAATATTAAACTGTTAAAGGAAAAAGCAACAAGGGGGTTACGATGGACAGGGTAAAAAATATCTTTAGAGAATTGCATAAAAATAAAGTTCTATATCTCATGATGGTGCCCACTATAATTTGGGTGACGATTTTCTGCTATGTACCGATGTACGGAGTGCTGATAGCATTCAAAGACTTCAGCTATAAAAAGGGAATCATGAACAGCCCGGTTGTGGGGCTTAAGAACTTTGAATTTCTTTTTAACTATAAGGGCGTCGGCAGGATTTTTTTTAACACAATCTTTCTAAATGTACTCTTTATCGCGACCGGAACGATTCTGTCAATATTTTTCGCTTTGATTTTTGCAGAGATAAAAAACAAAGTTTACAGCAGAGTGGTTCAGACAATCGCTATTTTCCCGCATTTTGTTTCATGGACTGTTGTGGCGATGTTCCTGGGAGGAATCATCGGAGGAAGCGGCAGACTTACATACTGGATTGTCGAGCATGGAGGCGGAGATCCGCAGTTTTACAATAATGCTCTATGGTGGCCTCTGATTCTTGCAATTTTAAAGATCTGGCAGGGCGTAGGATACGGCACAATTGTCTATGTTGCTGTGATAACAGGACTGGATAAAGAAATTTATGAGGCGGCAAAAGTTGATGGCGCCAGCAGACTACAGATAATTTTAAAGATCACACTTCCGCAGCTTAAAGTTACTGCCATAATGCTCACTCTAATGAGTATAGGCAAGATCTTCAACGGCGATTTTGGAATGATTTACGCCATAGTAGGCGAGAATTCCCAGCTCTATTCCACAACCGATGTCATAGATACTTTTGTGTACAGGGCATTGCGCGAACTTAATAACCTTGGTATGAGCACAGCTACAAGTTTCTTCCAATCCATTGTGGGGCTGGTTATGGTGTTTGTTACAAATGCCATCACAAAGAAAATTGAGCCTGATGCGGCGATTTTCTAAGGAGGTACTTATGAGTCAGGAAACAGTAAAAAAGAAAATGTCCGGAGATGTTGTTTTCGATATTGTGGTGGGAGTGATTGCTGCTGTCTTTTGCATCTTTTGTCTTTATCCCTTTGCAATTATCATCGGAAGCAGCTTCGAGACGGAAAAGAACTTTGGGCTTCACGGCTTTTCAATTATTCCGTATGAATTCACGACAAAAGCATACGGTATGGTCTTGGGAGATTCACAGATTTTTAAGGCATATGCGGTGACTATAGGAACGACTGTATTCGGAACATTGCTGTCCATGCTGCTTACTGTAACTATGGCGTATCCGCTGTCGCTAAAAAAGGTCAAATACCGCAACATCGTTACATTTTACGTTTACTTCACAATGCTGTTCGGAGGCGGGCTGGTGCCAACTTATCTTTTGATCAGCAAGACATTAAACATGAAAAATACGCCAATGGTGCTGGTTTTGCCGGTGGCATTTGTGGCCTGGAATATGTTCCTGATGAGAAACTTTTTTGCATCACTTCCATCGGAACTTGCAGAATCTGCCTATATTGACGGGGCAAATGATGTGCAGATCCTTACAAAGATAATTCTTCCGGTTTCAGTTCCGGGAATAGCGACAATCAGCCTGTTCTATGCGCTGAATTATTGGAATCAGTGGTTTAATGCGATGCTGTATATAGAGAAGCCCGATTATTATCCCCTGCAGTATTTGCTGATGCGAATGCTGCGAAGTGTTGATTCAATGCGAGAGATGGCAAGAAGTACAGGCATTTCAATGGGGGACATTCCACAGAATTCACTTCGTATGGCTACTACTGTCGTGGCGATTGGGCCTGTTGTTTTACTTTATCCGTTTGCACAAAAGTATTTTACAAGCGGACTGACAGTGGGAGCAATCAAAGGATAACCTTAGAACCGGTAAATCTTCCGTTTGGATCCGGCGGATGATTATATAACGTTAGGAGGGTACTATGAAAAAAAGAAAAACAAACTTATCAAAAAGAATAGCTGCTGCAGTTTTAGCTGGTGCTATGGGTATGGGGCTCATGGCGTGTGGAAGTGCAGAAAGCAGCGTGGCGACAGCCAATGACACTGTGCAGGATAAAACCGGCACACAGGAAGCAGAGAGCAGTTCAGTGGCATCTCCGATAACAGAGGATGTTACGATCAACATTCGTATCATGAATGAAGTAAAAAATGCGGATAAGGTAATCGCAAAATATGAAGAGATGGTAGCAGATGACCCGGTGATGAGCAAAATTCATCCGAATATTGAGTACGTTATCGGTGCGGATTACAAGGACAAGCTGAACATGGCTTTATCCGCGCAGGAAGACATTGACCTGATGTTCTGCGGATCATGGTTTGGTCTTACCAAGTTCATTCAGGAAGGGGATTTTGCAGACCTGACCGGATATTTTAACAATGACGAGTTCCCGGGGCTTAAGAAAGCATTTTCGGGACAGTTCCTGGATGCTATGACATCCTATGTTCGTCAGGAAGATGGCACTTATACAAAGGGCATATTCGGTATAAATATGGCCACTTCCTATGAAGACAGCCGTGGTTTTATGTACCGTGAGGATCTGCGTAAAAAGTATGGCTGCGATGAGATCACGGATCGCGACAGTCTTATGGCCTTTGTAAAAACTGTCTGCGAAAATGAACCTGATATGATAGGCGTTAATCTCTGGAATTTCTTTTATCTTGACAGCCCTGTATATACAGGTAAGCACGACAATGTCTTTAGCCAGGACTCCACTGAAGTGTTCGGCGATCAGACCAGAATATATGTGGGACTTAGTGAGGATCAGAAAACAGTTTTGAATGTGGTGGTTGCGGGAGATAGCGAAGAAGAATTTGCCAAGATGCCGGAGGGATACCAGTACGATTTCATCACCGAGTATGCTATAAAGCGTACAGAGTGGAATCCATATCTGAACCCCAGTCGCGGAGAGACAACTCCTGTAGAAAAGCCTGCAGCTATTTCCTACAGTGCGCTTAGTGAGTTTGAAAACAGATCAAAAGAGGCTATGGAGAATGTTCCCGGCTCTGAGTGGAGATTCTACGTTATTGATGATGCACAGCGCAACAAAGAAGAGGGCGCAGTTATCTGCGATATAGCAACCAACAACTGGCTGGTGGTGCCTGAGTGGTCAGACAAGCAGCTCGCAACAATGTATTTCCTTGACTGGATGTTTGGATCACAGGAGGCTCATGACCTTTTCCAGTACGGAATAGTAGGCGAAGACTGGGAAGCAATCGGAGATGACGGCATGAAAAATACTGACATATCTGATGAAGAAAAGTATGTAATGCCGGGATACTCTTTTACATGGAATCCAAATTATGTAAGATATAGTGAGATGGTATTAAATAATCCGGAGCTTAAGGCTGATTTCGATTATGCATATTCGGAATCAACATACAAGCTTAGTCCGTTGGCAGGATTCTCATTCGATGCTTCAAATGTTGAAACCGAGGTGGCCAATATATCTGCCCTGTCAAATGAGCTTCGCCTGAATATTTCTTTATACGAGGCGGATGAAGCAGCAGAAAAATTGCAGACCTGGCATGCGGACGCGGAAGAAGCCGGTTTGGAAAATGTTCGAAAGGAACTCATTACTCAGCTTCAGCAGTTTTTGGATGCAAAAAACCAGTAATGAGATAAGGAAATGGAAAACAATAAGAACTATCTGGCAAACGGTGAAATCTGGAGAGATACAGACGGCAATGTAATTCATGCTCATGGCGGTCATATACTCTTTTGGCGGGGAGTTTACTATTGGTACGGCGAAAACCGCACCGGTAACAGATATGTGAGTGTGTATGCGTCAAAAGATCTGATGAACTGGGAATTTAGAAGAGATGTTATCACTACCGTGACAAAAACTCAGGAACACCGGATAAAAACAGACCGGGCGCTTGTGACAGCAGATGGAAAGAAAATCAACATCGAAAGGCCAAAGGTTGTCTACAATAAAAAGATCCAAAAATTCGTGATGTGGATGCATGTTGAAAATGGCGTGGATTACAGTCTGGCTGCCTGCGGAATTGCGGTTTCGGATACACCTGACGGAGATTTTATCTACCTTGGGGCATTTAATCCCTTTGGCTACATGTCAAGAGACTGCACTCTCTTTGTGGATGAAGACGATACAGCATATTTCATTTCGGCATCAAGAGATAATGCAGATCTTCATATGTACAGGCTTACGGACGACTATCTCAATGTGGATAAATTGGTTAATAAACTGTGGCAGGGTGAGTACAGAGAAGCCCCTGCAGTGGTAAAAAGAGAAGGTATTTATTATATGTTTAGTTCATACTGCACCGGCTGGGCTCCAAACCAGTGCAAGTATGCAACTGCCACAGGAATGGAGAATTCATGGTCCGTGCTTAATAAGATCGGAGATGAAACCACGTACCGGACACAGCCGGCCTTTATCCTCACTGTTGCTGACACAGGAAGCACTTATTATTTCTCTGACAGATGGAACGGGCAGAATTATGATGATTCCAGGTATGTAGTACTTCCGCTGACATTTGACAGTAACCAAAATCCTATGATTGAATATCTGGATCAGGTAACAATCCGTTAGTTTTGAAAAATACGTTTTTATGTAAAATGGTGCAGGTTTTTTCCTGCATCATTTTTTGTATCTGTAGGTCAAAAAAGTCCAATATACAAAGCGACAAGGGTATTGTATACTGATTTTCAAGAGTTATGCGTGTGGAAAAATGTAACAGGGGTAGACATTTTAAAGGAGGCACTATGGGACAATACGAAAGAATTTCAGATGCTAACGTTATAACAGAGAAGTATATGGACTCACTCTTGATTGAATCAAGATATATTGATTCTGTGAAAGCGGACACTGCCATAGAGTTTTTTGGAGAACAGTTTTCAATGCCTGTTATGACGCCTGCCTTTTCTCATCTGGGAAATTTTGGCGGACGAGAAAAGAACGGACTTGAGGAATATTCAGAAGCTGCCCGGGATCTCAATATCCTTAATTTCTGCGGTATGATGGAGAACGATCAGTTTAAAAAGCTGGTGGATACCGGAGCAAAGACTGTCAGGATTGTAAAACCATATGCCGATAACGGCAAGGTAAAAGATCAGATGCAGTATGCGGAGTCTGTGGGCGCTTTCGGAATAGGAATGGATATAGATCACATTTTTGGAAACGACGGATATGATGTGGTTGTAGGCGAAGAGATGAGCTTCCAGACTACAGACATGCTTCGTTCCTATGTTGAGCTGACGAAACTGCCGTTTGTTGTCAAAGGAGTGCTCAGTGTAAGTGATGCTGTAAAGTGCGCTGAGATCGGGGCAAAGGCAATAATCGTAAGTCACCATCACGGCCGCATACCATACGCTGTTCCGCCTATGATGGTCCTTCCTGAGATAAAAGATGCACTTGAGGGAAAAGACGTTAAGATCATAGTTGACTGTGGAATCGCAACCGGAGCAGACGTGTTCAAGGCTCTGGCTCTTGGTGCAGATGCGGCAGCTGTGGGAAGATCAATGATGCCATCTCTTGAAAGCGAAGGAGTGGAAGGCGTAAAGAAATTCATACAGGGCGTAGGTAATGAACTTAGGTACATTATGAGTTGTACAGGTTTTGAGACTGTTGCGGACATAGACAGCTCGGTACTTTACGAGATTTGATAAGTAAGATGGCGTATCTGAAGGAACTATTATAGAAAAAATCAAACGGAGGTTTCAAATGGCAAAGGTATTACTGTTAAATGGCAGTCCCAAGGCAGATGGATGTACTGCAACAGCACTTAAGGAGATGATTAAAATATTCGATGAAGAGGGGGTAGAGACAGAGATCATTCATGTGGGAAACAAGGACATTAGAGGATGTGTTTCCTGTGGTTACTGTGAAAAGAATGGTAAGTGCGTTGTTAACGATCTTGTAAATGAGGTGGCTCCGAAATTTGAGACAGCAGACGGACTTGTTGTGGGCAGCCCTGTTTACTACGGCTCTCCAAACGGAACAATCCTCTCATTTTTGGACAGACTGTTCTACAGCACCTCTTTTTCCAAGCATATGAAAGTCGGAGCGGCTGTTGTAAGCTGCAGAAGAGGCGGAAATACTGCAAGTTTTGACGTACTTAACAAGTACTTTACCATAAGCGGAATGCCGGTGGCTTCAAGCACATACTGGAATCAGGTACATGGTTTTTCTGCAGAGGATGTAAAAAAGGACCTTGAAGGACTTCAGACTATGAGAAATCTTGCAAGGAATATGTCTTTTATGATAAAGTCTTTTTCTGATGCCAAGGAGAAGTATGGTCTCCCTGAAGTTGAAAGGGGTTCATTTACAAGCTTCCCGGATGGTAAGTAACGAAACGAGTTGTAAGTGGTAATATGAAAGAGATATCATTAAAAAAATTTGAAGAACTTAATAAAGATTCCTATGTGCTTATTGACACAAGGGATGAGAGCGCAAGAGACTATGGGATGATACCCGGAGCTATAGCAATCTCTTTTGACGGGGATGAAAACGAAGCTGTAGAAAAGCTTTCTGCAATATCACCTGACAAGAAACTGATCCTCTATTGTGATTTCGGGCGCAAAACCAAAGATCTCGATGACCATGAGGCTTTGCAAGGCAGAGACTGTTATAGCCTTGAAGGTGGCTATACAGGCTATATCTGTTCAAGAATTTCAGAGTTTGATGATATCGAGGAAAAGAGAAAAAAGGCAGAGAGAAGTATTCAGAAGAAATTCCACGAACAGCTCTTTGCACCTTTTGCAAAGGCATGTAAAATATATAAGCTGATAGAAGAAGGAGATCGCATAGCTGTATGTATATCCGGCGGAAAAGATTCAATGCTGATGGCAAAGCTTTTTCAGGAGATCCAAAAGCATGGGCACTGCAATTTTGAACTGACTTTTTTGGTAATGGATCCCGGCTATAACAGCGAAAACAGAGCGCTTATCGAGAGTAATGCAAAAGCGCTGGGCATTCCGATAACTATTTTTGAAAGCAGCATTTTTGATGCGGTGGATACTATTGTCAAAAGTCCATGTTATATCTGTGCCAGAATGAGGCGTGGCTACCTCTACAGAAAGGCACAGGAGCTTGGATGCAACAAGATTGCGCTGGGCCATCACTACGATGATGTGATCGAGACTATTTTCATGGGGATCATGCACAGCGGACAGATCCAGACCATGATGCCCAAGCTTCACAGTGCAAATTTCGAAGGAATGGAGCTCATAAGGCCTCTTTATCTTGTCAGGGAAAGTGATATATGCAGCTGGCGTGATTACAATGACCTGCATTTTCTGCAGTGCGCGTGTCACTTTACTGAAACCTGCTCCACGTGCCATACAGACGGCACAACATCCTCAAAGAGGCTGGAGACCAAGAAACTCATTGCTGAACTGAAAAAGACTAATCCGTTTATTGAGGCAAACATTTTCAAGAGTGTTGAGAATGTAAATATTGACAGGGTAATAACCTATAAAAAAGGCGAAAAAAGACACAACTTCCTGGATGAGTATTAAATCTTTTTTGCCACAGGAGATGTATTATGGGATTGTTTGAAGTACTGCTTCTATCCGTGGGACTTGCTATGGATGCATTTGCGGTATCTATCTGTAAGGGACTGGCAGCAGGAAAGGTTACAAAGAAAGAATATATTTTGTGCGGCGTGTGGTTCGGATCATTTCAGGCTATTATGCCGCTTATAGGATATCTTGTAGGATCAAGGTTTGAGAAGCTGATCAGCGTTATAGCTCCGTGGGTGGCTTTCATACTGCTGTCAATGATCGGCGTGAACATGATCAAGGAAGCACTTGAACCGGATGAAGAAGTATCGCCGGGCTTTGATATAAAGACGATGTTCATGATGGCTGTGGCAACAAGCATTGACGCACTGGCCGTCGGTATCACTTTTGTTGCGGTACCTGTCAGGATCTTTGATTCCGGCAAACTTTTAAATGTTGCTTTTGCGGTCGTTGTGATCGGAGTTATCACCTGCATCATATCAATGACCGGCGTCAAGATAGGAAGTGTCTTTGGAAACCGCTATAAAGCCGGTTCGGAGATTATGGGAGGAACCATACTCCTATTTATAGGCTTCAGGGCGCTCATAACTCATTTTGACAGCGCCAACACGCTTTCCGATTCTGAAACAATATTCGGAATGCTGATTCCTCTTGTAGGAACTCTTCTTGGTTCACTGGTCATATATGCCAAGAAGATCAAGCTCTCGAATGATATGAGGGCTGTTTTGATCGGATTCAGCTCAGGGATCATGCTCTCTGTTGCGGTCTGGGGAATGATAGAACCGGCAGTCAGCGGCCTTAGCAAGGATGATCATAATGGAATAGTGGCAGTGACAATAAGTTTCTGCCTTGGAGTTATCCTTCAGATCTTACTGGATAAAAGTGTTCCACACACCCATGTCTATACTGATATAACAGAAGGCCCTGAGAGCAAACTGAATCCGGAGATAATGGCAATTCTTAAGGAAGTTGTTCATCACGTCCCGGAAGGAGTTGCCCTGGGATCAATTTATGCGGCCAATTTTATGAAGACTGAATGGATCTCATCATCAGTTGCGCTGGTACTTTCTTTTGCCATTGCACTTCAGAACATTCCTGAGGCACTTTATGTGTCACTTTGGCTTAAAGAGACCGGAACCAGAACAGGCAAGGCGTTCCTTATGGGAGTGGTGTCAGGAGCACCGATCCCGCTGCTTGGTATCATCACGGTTGTCCTGGTCGTCTTTATTCCGGGGCTTTTGCCTTATATAATGTCGCTGTCAGGCGGGGCTCTGATCTATGCTACCATAGAGGAAATTCCGCAGATTGCGTTAAAAAAGGACAACGACAGAGGCGCATTGGCATTTTGTGTCGGCTTTGCTGTGATAATGCTCATGATATTCATCTGATATGTTTCTGATTTGGAAAAAATATTTATTTAAGTAGGAAAAGATAATGACACGAAGAGAGATGGCAATGGCCAATTTTTATGACGGATATAACTGTTCGCAGTCGATTGTACTGGCATTTGCAGATCTGATTCCAATAGAGAAGTCCACTCTTTTACGAATGGCGTCATCCTTTGGAGGCGGAATGGGCAGACTTCGCGAAGTATGTGGCTCTGTTACAGGCATGTTCATGATCGCCGGCATTTTGTATGGATATGACGGACCTGAGACAGGACAGGTAAAGGCTGATCATTACGCAAGGATACAGGAACTGGCCCGTAGATTTGAAGAGACACATGGCTCTATTGTGTGCCGTGAGATGCTGGGACTTTCGGTGCGTCACGATGTTCCGGTTCCGGAAGCGCGCACGCAGGAATACTACAAAAAACGGCCATGCCCCGAAATAATCGGGGACGCGGCCGACTTACTTGAACAGTATATTAAAGAAAACCCTCCGGTGGTCAGATAACATCGGCGTAATGTTTGTTGATACTGAGAGGATGATGCTCTTCGTTAAGCATCCTGAATTGTGATGGCGGATACCCGGTGCTTTTTTTGAAAGCGCGGGTAAAAGCTGTGCAGCTGGCAAAGCCCGCCTGATCGGAAATATCTGTAATGCTGAGCTCCGGATTTGAAAGGAGCGTCTGGGCATAATTTATTCGTGTCTGCTGCAGATACTGATAAAAAGTCACACCGGTATATTCTCTGAAGATTCTTTCAAAATGATATTTGCTAAAACCGGCAAAAGCAGAAATGCTCTCGAGCGACAGCGCTTCTGTAAAATGTTCTGAGATGTATGTGCAGACTTCGCTAAGGGAAATGCTGTTCTTGAACATGGGAGAACGTGAAGAAGAGTTCGTTCCCTGGAAAAGAGATATGTTTTTGGCGCACAGAGCAATAAAGCGCATGAGAACAGTATAGATTTCTAGTTCATCATATGGCTCAAGTTCAATAAACGGAATAGATTTGTCGATATCAGGATCATCGAGAGGCTGTGTATTTGAATCAGAGGCAAAATAAAGCCTGGTGATAGTGTCAACGTATGTAAACAGCTGTCTGTAAATATTATGAGGACAGGTCTTTTTCCTGATGTGAATTGCAGGAGACATCATTCTGAAGGCCTTCTCAATTTCTTTTAATGTTATGATTCCCGAAAAGTCAGCCTGTATATACAGTCTCAGTCCCGGTTTCGGGGAAAAAATTTCATGGAGCACAGCTGGACAGATAAAGAGAATGTCACCGACTTCCACGTTATAGACCTGATTTCCGCAGACAACTTTGTAAGGAGCATCCTTTGGGATGATCATTTCAATGTCTGTATGCCAATGCGGCGGGAAATCAGCATGCAGATTGTTCATAAACACTCTTAAATTTGTATTTATCTTGTGATATACTTTTTCCTTGGCGTTAGCTGTAAGCTCTAATGGACTCTTCATATGTAACAAATCACCTCCCCGAAAAAATACCGATAAATCGATTGAAACATCGGAACAGCAATTTTTATCTCATGAAAAAGAGTGAAAAATTGCCGTTTGTCATTTCACTTTTAATAAAATCATTCCCCAGGTTTATCGTTTAACAGTTATTATAACAGATTTTTTTAAAATATAAAGCGCAAAAAGTGACATATTGCATAATTAAATTTAGCTTAAATTAGTTATAACATAAATAATATCTATCTGAGGCAGCAATTATTGAATGTTTTGCAACAATATTTTTATGACATATCTTCAAAAAATGCTCTTTCGTGAACCGGTAAAGGGACAAAAAAACGGGGCAGCTTTTTGTCAGCTGTCCCGGCTTTTGACGCCTGCAGGCGAAATTATCTAATTGCAGTGATACAATCCGCGCACATTATATCTTAGTGGAATCTCTGTACAACAGATCAGTCTCGGTGTAGGTTATCCTGTAGTTAAGATCCGGCTGTTCAATCCTTGAAATAACAAGGTTGGCAGCAGAATATCCGATTATCTGGCTGTGAATGTGACTGGTTGAAAGAGAAGGAGTCACAATCTTGGACTCCGGAGAGTCGTCGAAGCCAAACAGTTTTACATCTTTAGGACAATCAAGTCCCTTTTTCCTAAGTCCGTATAAAAGGTCCAGTGCAACGAAGTCGTTGGCGCAGATGAACAGTTCCGGAATTTCGTCCATTTCATCAAGAGCTTTAAAAAGATACTCTCTGTATTCTGTGTCATGAGGATGAACCTCAGAGAGACAGTATTTCTCATTAAAAGTAAGGTTATTGATGTACATAGCCTCGCGGAATGCAATGAAACGCTCATAGAAGGAGCGGCAGTGAGTTACCTGGCCTACGAAACCTACCTTAGTGATGCCTTTTTTGCTCATGTCATTGATCACTGTGTAGATGCTGGAAAAATTGTCCATAAGCAGAATATCTGCATTTAACGGCTTCCAGTAGCTTGCCACAGGGGCATCTATCATAAGGACGGGAATACCTAAGTTACATAGCATTTCGCAGTAAGGATGATTGAACATCTCAATGCACACGATTGCCTTTGTGTTATCATCCCTAAAAGAGATTGGAAGGCTTAAAGATTCTATGTTGCCTGAATCAACCCTGTGCATGGTAAGGCTGTAACCAAGAAGAGATATCTCATGTTGGAACTTATCAAGCATTGTGGATGCAAAGTGAGAATTGTTAAGAAAGCTTCCTGTAAAAAGAGCTATCTCTCCCGATGCCTTTGCCTTTGAAATAGAAGGATTTCTGATGTCCGAAACAGAGTTGGCATATGAGAACTGTTTGTAGCCCATCTCGATCGCTTTTTCCAGTACTTTCTGCCTGGTGGATTCTGCCAGAACTCCGGTGTTATTTATAGCTTTTGATACGGTATTTCGTGATACTCCAAGGGCATCAGCGATGTCCTGCAGTGTGACTTTTGTAGCCATTAATACTCTCCGTTTTCTCTTTATCTTTATATGTATGGATTTGTCATTCAGACAACCTCTGATCAAGGAAAAAAGAAGCAGTGCTCCCAACAACCTCATTATAAAATGTAAAATTATGTGTGTCAAATGTAAATTAAAATTGTGCAAATGTAAAATTTTTATGTTGACACCCTTAAATTACCGTGATATATTTTACATACGCAAAGCGAAATATTACAAATGTAAAATATTGCGGAGGATATGATATGAATGCAAAAGCCAAGGATAACAGTATCCACAATACGCTTGTTTATATTAAACAGCATTGGCAGTTATACGTGTTCTTTTTGGGGCCGGCACTAATTCTTACCATTGTCTTCAGATACATTCCGATGGGAGGCATCCTGATAGCTTTTCAGAAATACAATCCCTTCAAGGGAATACTTGGAAGCGAATGGGTAGGACTTAAGTATTTTAAACAGTTTTTGTCATCACCCGATTTTATGCAGTACCTGGTGAACACATTGAAGCTGAGTGTGTTCGGACTTCTTTGGGGATTCCCAATGCCGATCATACTTGCTCTTCTCCTTAACAGAGTATCGAGCAGCAGCATCAAACAGAAGATACAGCTTGTGTTGTATATGCCAAACTTCATTTCAGTCATCGTTCTTTGTGGTATGGTCAGAATCCTTCTTTCAGTCACCGGACCACTGAACATGCTCCTTGGCAGCAACATAAACTTCCTTACAATACCTGCAGCTTTCAGACCAATCTACATCATAAGCGGTATCTGGCAGGGAGCCGGATGGGCATCAATCATGTACACCGCGGCTTTGTCAAATGCCAGCAAGGAACTTAAGGAAGCAGCGCAGATAGACGGAGCGAACATCTGGCAGCAGATCAAGGCAGTTGAATGGCCTGCAATCAAGGATATGGTTGTTATCCAGTTCATCCTTCAGGCAGGTAACATCATGAGCATCGGTTTTGAAAAGGCATACGCACTTCAGTCTGATATGAACCTTGCATCATCTGAGATCATTGCAACATACGTGTATAAAAAAGGTCTTTTGAATGGCGATTACAGTTATTCCACAGCGGTAGGTCTTTTTAACACGATTGTAAATGTAATACTTCTCATCGCAGTTAATAAGATAGTTGAGAAGCTCAATGACGGACAGGGATTATAAGGAGATATCAAAATGGAAAAAGCACTTAAGAGAAAAAGTGAATTCGCCAGAGCCGGTTTAGGAGACAAGGTATTCCTGCTTGTGGGATATGTTCTTCTTGCAGCATTCGTGCTTGCGATCATTGGCCCTGTTGTTTACATCATAATTGCTTCCTTTATGGATCCAATAACACTTCAGAATAAGGGAATTGTGTTCGATGTCAGCAAATGGACACTGACAGCTTACGAGAGAGTCATGACAAATTCCCAGATATGGACAGGCTTCTTTAACGCTGTTTTGTACTCAGTGTTGTTTGCCTTCATATCTGTTTTCATCACACTTTTGTGTGCATATCCCATGTCAAGGGATGACTTTAAGGGTAAAAAGATCTTTAACACGATCTTCATTATAACAATGTTCTTCGGTGGCGGACTTATCCCTACATACCTTTTGATAAGCGGCCTTGGAATGCTGGACAGCATGTGGGCTGTAATCCTTCCGGGATCATTCAGCGTTTGGAACATGATCATTGCAAGAACCTACTACAAGGGAATTCCAAGTGAGCTCAGGGAGGCTGCTGATGTGGACGGTGCAAACGAATTGGTATTCTTCTTCAAGATACTGCTTCCTGTATGTACTCCGCTTATTGCAGTACTTATCCTTTGGCAGTTTGTAGGAATGTGGAACAGCTACTTTGATGCAATGATCTATTTGAACTCAGCAAGCAAACAGCCACTTCAGCTGGTACTCAGATCGATCCTTATTCAGAACGAACCTGATCCGGGAATGATCGCAGATATGCAGAGTACAGCTCAGAGAGCACAGCTGGCAGAGCTGCTTAAATACGCAACCATTATTATTTCGAGTTTACCACTTATCGTAATGTATCCATTCTTCCAGAAGTACTTCGATTCCGGAATCATGGTTGGATCAGTAAAAGGCTAGAGCAGAGCACTTGGCGAAGTCTTTTTGAGCCTAGTGCGAGCCTTGGGTGAACACTTGCCGAGGTATTTTCGAGGCTAGTGAGAATCCCAGAGAGCAGAGAGCAATATTGAAGTAGTTTGTAATTATATTTTTCATATTTTAAAGGAGAGGGAAATGAAAAAGAAAACAACAAAGTTACTAGGGGCAGTACTCGTAGCCGCAATGTCAATGAGTGTACTTGCAGGCTGCGGCAAAGAGCAGGCAGGCACAAGTTCAAGTGCAGCAGAGGTTTCTGTTGATGACCTTAGCTTCCCATTACAGGAGAAGGTGACAATCACAGGAACAATCAGCTATCCATCAGGAACAGAAGCTGAGCCTAACAACAGAACAATCTTCAAGAGATTGGAAGAAGAGACAAACGTACATGTTGACTGGACAGCAATTTCAAGCGATCAGTGGGGTGACAAGATCCAGCTTAACATGGCCAACAAGAACGCGCTTACAGATTTCGTGTTCAACGCAGGATTCTCAAACTCAGACCTTATCAGATATGCTGATCAGGGTGCAATCATTCCTGTAGAAGAGTACATTGACAACAACATGCCTAACCTTAAGGCAGTTTTCGATAAGTATCCTGAGTACCGTACTATGTGCGAGGATGCTGACGGACATATCTGGGCACTTCCTTGGATCGAGCAGCTTGGTGCCAACAAGACAGCTATCCAGACAGTAGGTAACAACTTCACATACATTAACAAGAAGTGGATGGATTTCCTCGGACTTGAGACACCTACAACAGTTGATGAGTTTGAAGAAGTATTAAAGGCATTCAAGGAGCATGAAGCTGACCTTCAGAGCGAGTTCGGAATCGAAGGCTCCATCATTCCTATGTCATGCATCATGAACGACCAGGATCCAAGCCTTCTTATCAACGGCTTTGGCGAAGGTTACGGTGACAACGATATCGGACAGCACATCGCAGTAACAGATGACAAGAAGGTTATCTGCACAGCAGTACAGGATGGCTTCAAGTCAGGTATGCAGTGGCTTCACAAGTTATACGACGAGGGACTTATTGATCCTGAGTGCTTCACACAGGATTGGTCAACATATGTTGCAAAGGGAAAATCACACAGATATGGCGTATGCTTCACATGGGATGTTGCTAACATCGACAACCTCGAAGACTTCGTTCCTCTTGCAGCACTTAAGGCAGATACCAAGAACGTAACACCTATGAACGGCTCTTTCACATCAGGTTTTGATCGTGGCAGATGCGTAGTAACAGCAAAGTGCGACAACCCTGCATTTGTTTGCTCATGGCTTGACCTTATGTATGATCCTTTCCAGTCACCACAGAACAACTGGGGAACATACGGTGAGGACGATGAGTTCGATATCTTCGAGCTTGGCCAGAACGACAAGGGTGAGAAGATGCTCAAGCACGCACCTCTTGGAGATGCTTCACCTGTAGAAGTAAGAGAAGCAGAAGCTGTAGGCGGACCTCTTGCAATCCTTGATGAGTATTACGGAGTATATGTAACATGCCCTGATGACGCTCAGTACCGTCTTGACTGGATCAAGGAGTACTACACAGATGATATGCACTGCAAGTATGTATATCCTAACGTATTCATGACAGCAGAGGACACAGAGAAGCTTACAACAATCCAGACAGACCTTATCAGCTACATCAACTCAAGCAGAAGTAACTTTGTTATGAACGGACTTACAGATGCTGAGTGGGATGAGTACTTAAAGCAGGTTAACGCTTACGGTCTTGATGACTATATTGCAATCTATCAGAAATACCTTGATGAGTTCTACAAATAATCTCATCTGACAGAATTTTGAAGTTTTAAAAAGTAAAAAGGGGAGGGGGGATATTTTCCTCCCTTTCTTATGTGAATAGAAATTTTTTCCGTTAAATGAGGAGCATTATGAGTGATAAGTTAAATCAGGCAAGAGAATATGAAGTAAAAAAGGAGAAGTCAATTCCGGAGGAGCAAAGACCTCTTTTCCATCTGACACCAAGATGCGGATGGATGAATGATCCAAACGGATTCAGCAGCTATAAGGGAGAGTACCACCTCTTTTACCAGTACTATCCATATGATACCGTTTGGGGTCCTATGCACTGGGGACATGCAAAGAGTAAGGATCTTATTTCCTGGGAGTACCTTCCTGCGGCAATTGCGCCTGACAGTAAGTATGACAGCTTTGGCTGTTTTTCGGGAAGTGCAATTGAGATGCCTGATGGAAAGCAGCTCCTCGTCTATACGGGAGTACGCAAAGAAGAGAATGAAGACGGCGGCATAGATGAGATCCAGACGCAGTGTCTTGCAGTGGGAGACGGTGAGAACTATGAGAAATATGATGGCAATCCCGTTATCCAGGCAGATGCGCTTCCTAAGGGCGCCGGAAAATTTGATTTCAGAGATCCCAAGGTCTTTATGAAGAACGGCAAGTACTATATGGTTGTAGGCAACAAGACCGAGGACAAAGACGGACAGATCCTGCAGTTTGTAAGTGACGACGGCTTTAAGTGGTCCTACGACAGACTTGTTATAAAGAACAATCACAGATTTGGTGTTATGTGGGAATGCCCGGACTATTTTGAACTTGAAGGAAAACAGATCCTTCTTACAAGTCCACAGGATATGCTTCCAGAAGAGCTTGAATTCCACAACGGAAACGGAACTTTGTGCGTGATCGGAAGTATGGATGAGGATGGCAATTTCTGCGAGGAAAACTGCCAGGCAGTTGACTACGGAATTGATTTCTACGCACCTCAGACCATCCTTACAGATGATGGATGAAGAGTTATGATCGGCTGGATGCAGAACTGGGATACCTGCGGTATCAGACGCGATGACTTCCCATGGTTTGGCCAGATGAGCTTCCCAAGAGAAATCACTCTTCACAACAACAAACTGATACAGAAGCCTGTAAGAGAAATCGAAAACTACTACGGGAAAAGAATAAGCAGACAGAATGTCCTTATTTCTGACAGCGCATCACTCTCAAGTATCGAGGGCAGATGCATAGATATGACAATAAACGTAAGAAGCACAGGTGATGAACTTTCTTACAAGAAGTTTGAACTTCGCTTTGCAGATAACGGAAAAGCATATTCAACTATTGAATATGATCCGGAGCATAATATTGTAAAAATCGACAGAAAGCATTCAGGCAGCAGAAGAGCCATTGTTCACCAGAGAAGATGCAGGGTTTCCAATAATAATGGAAACATCAAGCTCAGGCTTATCCTTGACAGATACAGCATGGAACTTTTCATAAATGACGGCGAGCAGGTAATGTCCATGGTTATCCTTACAGACATTAAGGCTGAAGGTATCAGCTTCAAGGGCATCGGCGAACTTCTCATGGACGTGGAAATGTATGACCTGTTGAAGAAATAATAGATTCTTTTTGGGAGAGAAACTGGATATGAGCAGATTTGATGTAGTGGCACTGGGAGAACTTCTTATAGATTTTACAGGTAACGGACAGAGCAACCAGGGAAATCCAATGTTTGAGGCAAACCCCGGAGGAGCCCCCTGCAACGTGCTTTCAATGCTGGAGAACCTTGGCAATAAGACAGCCTTTATCGGCAAGGTAGGCAATGATTTTTTTGGAAAGCTCTTAAAAGAGAGAATTGAAAAGCAGGGAATTGATGCATCAGCTCTTTTTCTTGATAATGAGATACCTACAACGCTGGCCTTTGTAAATAAGCTTCCAAACGGCGACAGGGACTTCTCTTTCTACAGAAAGCCCGGAGCTGACATGATGCTCACTGCTGATGAGGTCAATGAGAGCAGAAATCTTTTGGAGAATACTCTGGTATTTCATTTTGGTACACTTTCAATGACAGATGAACCGTCAAAAGAGGCCACAAAGCTGGCGGTAAAGATTGCAAAAGAAAACGGAGCACTTATCTCTTTTGACCCAAATTACAGAGCACCTTTGTGGAAATCGGAAAAAGAGGCTCTTGAAGCAATGAAATACGGCTTTGAGAACTGCGATATATTAAAAATCTCAGACAATGAGGTGGAGCTGTTTACCGGAATTTCAGATATCGAAGAAGGCGCAAAAAAGATAAAGAAGGACTTTGATATACCGATGGTCTTTGCTACCCTTGGACCTGACGGAAGCATGGCTTTATACAGGGATATGGTTGTAAAAATGCATGGGTACAAGAATCCTGATACTATCGAAACCACGGGAGCCGGGGATACTTTCGGCGCCTGCGCAATTGACTTTATCAGAAGGAATGGCCTTGAGAATTTGACAGAAGATAAACTTAAAGAGTGTCTTTCTTTTGCCAATGCGGCAGCATCCATCATCACCACCAGAAGAGGCGCGTTGTCCGTAATGCCACATAAAGAGGAAGTGGAAAAATTTCTTGGAATATAAGGGCGTTGGAAATTTTGACAGAAATGCGTATTAAATATAAAATATCATGGTCAGATAAGATTTTTTTCGAGGTATATTATGGAATACGTAAAAAAAACAAAGATGCGTCCTAAATTCCCAAAACGCGCAGTTGTAACCGCAGGAATGCCCTACGGTAATAAAGAATTACATTTCGGCCATATCGGTGGAGTATTTGTACACGCAGATACTTTCGCAAGATTCCTTCGCGACAGGATCGGCGCTGAAAATGTTGTGTTTGTGTCAGGTACTGATTGCTATGGATCACCTATTTTGGAGGGATACCGCAAGGCAACAGAGAGCGGAGACTTTGACGGCACAATAGAAGATTATGTAAAGAGAAATCATGACTCACAGAAAGAGACTCTGGACAGATACGAGATCAGTCTCAATCTGTTTGCAGCATCAGCTCTCGGAAGAGCTTCAGAGATTCATAAAGAGGTTTCAGCTGAGATTTTTGAGAGCCTTTATGAGAAGGGAACTCTGGAAAAACTCAGTACTCCTCAGTTCTTTGACCCTAAGTTCAAATGTCTTTTGAATGGACGTCAGGTAATCGGAAAATGTCCTATCCAGGGCTGCCAGTCAGAGAAGGCTTATGCGGATGAGTGTGACCTTGGACATCAGTATATGCCCACAGAGCTCATAGATCCTCACAGCACACTTTCAGGACTTACTCCTGAGCTTGTAGATGTAACAAACTGGTATTACAAGCTTGAGGACTGCATTCCTATGATGCAGGAATATGTGGATGACCTCAGAAAGAACTCCAATGCCCGTAAGTTCATGCTTACCACAATTGAGGAATTTCTTAAGCCTCCGTATATCTATGTTCAGAAGAAATTTGTTGAGGACCTTGATGCTTTAAGAGCCAAGTTCCCAAGCCATGACATACTGGACGACAACAAGAATTCTTACACTTTTGTGTTCAAGAACCTTGACGACAGAGATGCTGCAAGAAAAGTTCTGGACGGCATGGAGATCAACTATCGTACCGGTAAGACACTTGTTCCTTTCAGACTTTCCGGCAACATTGAGTGGGGCGTTCCTTTCCCTGAAAAAGAGGGACTTAAGGATTTGACATTCTGGGTATGGCCTGAGTCACTCTGGGCTCCGATATCCTTTACCAAGGCATATCTTGAGAGCAAGGGCTGCGACAAGGACGAGTGGAAGAAGTACTGGAACGATGAGGATGCTACAGTATACCAGTTTATCGGACAGGACAACATTTCTTTCTACGGAATAGCGCAGCAGGCAATGTGGGAGACACTGGGGCTTAAGAAGACATTCCTTATTCCCAACAACCACATTCTGTTTATGAACAAGAAGGCTTCAAGCTCAGGATCTATCAAGCCTCCTATGGCAAAAGACCTGTTGGATTTCTATACAGCTGAGCAGATGCGTATGCACTTCCTTAGCCTTGGCCTGGCCAACAAGAGCGTAAGTTTTGACCCGCAGGTTTACCTTCCAGAGGAAGAGAGAAACGGTGCGGACCCTGTGCTTAAAGATGGTAATCTTCTTACCAATGTATTTAACAAGATCATCAGAACCTGCTTCTATACAATCCAGAAGGATTTTGACGGAAAACTGCCTCTTAATGAGATCTCAGAGAAAATTCGCGAAGAGGCAAAAGAAGCCATCCTTACTTATGAGCAGAACATGTATGACCATCAGTTCCACAAGATCACATACGTGCTTGATACTCTCATCCGCAATATGAATAAGTATCTTGTTAATAATTTAAGAACAGCTGATGCCAATAATGACCATGAGCTTAAGGCTCAGGTTATTGCGGATTCTTTCTACGGAATAAGGGTTGCGACAGCTCTTTTCCACCCGATCGCACCAAGCGGATGTGAAAAGGTTCGTGACTATTTGAATGTAGATGAGAGAATTTATAACTGGGATTACATCTTTTCAACTTTAACTGATCTTATGGAAGATCCTGCAAATCATGAGTTCAAGTTCCTTGAGCCAAGGGTTGATTTCTTCAAGATGCATGAGACTCAGCTTGCTGCAAAAGAGCAGTAAAATGAAGAAAAATTAATAAATAATTCATTTATGAAGTTTATAAAAAAATAACCGCTATAGGGC
>SVFZ01000092.1 GCA_015056585.1 Butyrivibrio sp.
AGCCAGTCACAGTGACAAGGTCGATTACGTTGATATAATGGGACTTAATAAGTCTATTACAGCCAAAGAGGTTGCTGAGATAATTAAGCCTAAGGTTGAGGAAATGGCTCAGCTTGCGACAAATGAAATAAAGAAGCTCAATGGAGATAATCCCGTAAGTGCTGTATTTGTCGTTGGTGGAGGCGGATGCGTTCCGGGATATACACAGGCGATTGCCAGGGATATGAATATACCGCAGGAACGTGTGGCGCTCCGTGGCGAAGAAGTTATGAAGTCCATAACCTTCCTTAATGATTCGGGCATTGAGAGGGATTCACTTCTTGTTACCCCTCTTGGTATCTGCTTTAGCTACTATGAGGAAGCTAATAACTTTATCTTTGTTTCCTTTAACGGAACTCAGACCAAGCTCTATGACAATGGAAAGCTCCAGATTGTGGATGCTGCCATGCAGGCGGCATTTCCGAATGAAGATCTTTTCCCAAAGAGAGGAAAAGAACTTACATTTACGGTTAACGGCAAGGAGAGAACATCCCGTGGTGAGCCGGGAGAAGCGGCTGTTATTCAGCTTAACGGAAAGCCTGCGGATATTCATTCCAAGATCCATGCCAATGATATTATCAGTGTTACTCCATCAACTGCCGGAGAACCCGGAAAGGCAACAATTGAAAGCATTCCGGAGTTTAAGACTAAGTTTAATGTTAATGTAAACGGCAAAAATGTCGAGGCATCAAGGTATGCCACGGTTAATGGCCAGGCACAGACCGGATTTTACAGCATTCAGCCCGGGGATGATGTAAAGGTTCTTGACTACAATACAGCAGCTCAGATTGCCGAGCTTATGGATATTACAATCACAGAAGATACAGTTATAATTGTAAACAATGAGCGAGGCGACGCTTCAACTCCTGTATATGAGAACTTCAAGGTTGAGTTCAAGGATCAGGAAGAGGCGATCATGGACTATTACACAGATTTCCCAAGTGCTGACGAAGTGGCCATCACTCAGGAAAATGAGGAGTCCTATGAGAGCTCGGATGACGATGTCAGGATAGTTGAGGGAAAAGACGGTCAGCTCTCCTTTGAGGATCTGCCGGATGGAGACGATGCATATGAAGAAGAGCAGGCTCCGATAAAGAATATCCTTGCTCATGATCTTCACATTATCGTCAACAATGACCCGGTAGTCCTTCACGGAAAGGCTAATTATATCTTCGTTGATATATTTGATGCCATAGATTTTGATCTGTCCAAACCTAACGGAAGATCGATCATCACAACTTTAAACGGAGCGACTCCGGATTACATGCAGCCCATAAAAGAAGGCGACAAGATCGAAGTATATTGGAAATAAGACAGTAGTAATGAATTATCACACCTTACAGATGATAATGCATTTTCATCTGTAAGGTGAATTTTTGAGATTTAGGGAGTTTTTTGGGAGAATGAGATTTACCAGTATTGCCAGTGGGAGCAGCGGAAACTGTACATATATAGGTTCCGATAACACACATATTTTGATTGATGCGGGAGTCAGTAAAAAGAGAATTGAAGAGGGACTTAACGGACTTGATCTTACTCTTTCGGATATAGATGCTATATTCGTGACTCATGAACATGTGGATCATATTGCAGCTCTGCATACGATACTAAAGAAATATGATATACCGATATATGCCACAAACGGGACTATCGAAGGTATCAGAAACAGTGACAAAAAGTGTGAAATGATTAATTCACAGTTTATCCCGGTTCAGGTGGATAAAGAAGTGTCGGTGGGGGATATGATCCTTAATCCAATGACCATTTCCCATGATGCCAACGAGCCCTGCGGATACAGGGTTTATTGCGGCGGGAAAAAGATCGGCGTCGCAACGGACCTGGGGTGCTACACAGATTATACGGTTGAGAGTCTTAAAGGCTGTGATGCACTGCTTCTTGAGGCTAATCATGATGTGAGAATGCTTCAGACAGGTCCTTATCCATATCAGCTTAAGCGCCGTATATTAGGCGATTTGGGACATTTGTCGAATGAAAAGAGCGGAGAACTGTTATGCAAACTCCTTCATGACAATATAAAGGGTATTTTCCTCGGGCACCTCTCAAAGGAAAACAATCTTCCGGAACTGGCTTTTGAAACTGTGAGAGTTGAAGTTGAAATGGGAGATAATCCTTATCACGGAAATGATTTCAAGATTATGGTGGCTGAAAGAAGCACTCTTTCGCCGGTGCTGCAGTTTTAAGACAGACGTTTCTTTTGCTGCTTTCTTGGTGATTTAGGATTTTTAAGTAATTGACATTTGAGTTTGAACTTGGTATTTTTTATAGAAAATGAGCGTTATAAGTTTGGGCAAGAACGGCGCACTTTGTGGGAGGAGTTTATGAACAAGACTATTATCACGGTTGTTGGTAAGGACACAGTAGGTATTATCGCAAAAGTATGTACTTATCTCGCGGATTCTGACATTAATATTCTGGATATTTCCCAGACTATTGTAAGTGGCTTCTTTAACATGATGATGATTGTAGATATGTCAGCCACAAATAAGGACTTCAACACAGTCGCAGATGATCTCGAGAAGCTTGGCGAGAGCATTGGCGTTGTTATTAAGTGCCAAAAAGAAGAGATATTTGATTCTATGCATAGATTGTAATTATAATTATTGACTCTGCAACGGCTTTTGTTTTTGTGACGTTTCAGAGTCTTTTGCGTATTAGGAGATGGGCATGATTAACGTTAATGAAGTAGTTGAAACTAATGAAATGATTGAGAAGGAGAACCTGGACGTACGTACTATTACGCTCGGCATCAGCCTTTTAGACTGTATATCTTCTGACCTTGATACTCTGAACAGGAATATTCACGATAAGATCTACGATGCTGCCAAGGACCTTGTTAAGACCGGAGAGCAGATTTCAAGAGAATTTGGTGTACCTATTGTCAATAAGAGAATATCCGTCACACCGATTGCTCTTATAGGAGGCGCTGCCTGCAAGACAAAAGAGGACTTTGCAAGTATTGCAAAAACTCTTGATACTGTTGCAAAAGAGGTTGGAGTTAACTTTATCGGTGGCTATTCCGCTCTTGTGAGTAAAGGAATGACAAGTGCTGACAGACTTCTTATTGAGTCTATTCCGCTGGCTCTTTCAACCACCGATGTTGTATGTTCTTCCATAAATGTAGGTTCCACCAAGACCGGCATCAACATGGACGCTGTGCGCCTTATGGGAACAATCGTAAAAGAAACTGCTATGGCCACAAAGGAAAATGACTCTCTGGGCTGTGCAAAGCTGGTTATCTTTTGTAATGCTCCTGATGATAATCCGTTTATGGCGGGTGCTTTCCATGGTGTTACAGAAGCTGACAAGATAATCAATGTGGGAGTTTCTGGCCCGGGCGTTGTAAAGACAGCGCTTGAGAAGGTAAGAGGAGAGAACTTTGAGGTTCTCTGCGAGACAATTAAAAAGACAGCCTTCAAGGTAACAAGAGTAGGACAGCTGGTGGCCAGAGAGGCTTCAGAGAGGCTGGGAGTTCCTTTTGGAATCATTGATCTTTCCCTGGCTCCCACACCTGCAATAGGAGATTCTGTTGCAGATATTCTACACGAGATAGGTGTTGAGCATGCAGGCGCTCCGGGCACTACAGCGGCTCTTGCACTGTTAAATGATCAGGTCAAAAAAGGCGGCGTAATGGCTTCATCCTACGTCGGTGGACTTTCAGGTGCCTTTATTCCTGTAAGTGAGGATCAGGGAATGATAAATGCCGTGGAAGCCGGCGCACTTACCCTTGAAAAGCTTGAAGCCATGACCTGTGTATGCTCTGTAGGTCTTGATATGATCGCTATTCCGGGAGACACCAGGGATACAACAATTGCAGGTATCATTGCTGATGAAATGGCAATTGGTATGATCAACCAGAAGACCACAGCAGTCCGCCTTATTCCGGTTATTGGAAAGGGCGTGGGTGAGACGGTAGAATTTGGAGGACTTCTCGGCTATGCTCCTATAATGCCTGTAAATGGCTTCTCCTGTGATGAATTTGTTAACAGAGGCGGAAGAATTCCTGCTCCTGTCCACAGCTTTAAGAACTAAAATAACTTACAATGTGCTCACTGTCCGGTAGGATGGTGGGCATTTTTTCAAAATAATAAAAATTTAGCTTGAAATGAAGGAATGGGAGTAGTATTGTATAAGTGTACTAGTTGTGTTAGTACACCTAAGTTGTGCATCATGTCAGTCTTAAGTTAATAAAAACTATGATTACTTATGGTGGGGACGATATGAACTTAATTGATTATCATGACAGCAGGCCTATCTACGAACAGATTGTAGAAAACTTCAAACTGCAGATACTAAAAGGTATTATTCAGGCGGATGAGCAGATGCCATCTGTAAGGAGCCTGGCAATTGAACTGTCAACGAATCCCAATACGATCCAGAAAGCTTATGCGGAACTGGAACGGCAGGGATACATTTACACTGTTAAGGGGCGGGGCAACTTTGTAAAGAGCAATACGTCCATGATAGAAGACAAAAAGAGAGAACTTGTAGGTGCAATACTTGAGCTTTTTAACGAGGCTCGGGAAATAGGCATATCTGTTGATGAAATTCTATCAGAGATAAAGGTGGCGCTGGATAATATTGGCGGCGAAAAGAAGCCTGAGGCAATAAAAAAGTATGATTTAGACAATAATGGGGGAGGAAAGGCATGATTGAGTTATTGGAACTTTACAAAAACTTCGATGACATCAAAGCTGTCAATCATGTTTCGTTAACTATAAGGGACAGTGAAGTTTTTGGCCTTGTTGGAACAAACGGAGCAGGTAAGAGTACACTGCTTCGCATTATCTCAGGAGTCATTAAGCCTGATGGAGGTGTTGTGTGCGTAGACAACAGGCCTGTATATGACAATCCGGATGTTAAGAAGGACATTTTCTTTATTTCCGATGATCAGTATTTTCTTCCTAATTCATCACCGGAGGAAATGGCGGATTATTATGAGGGAGTTTATGAGAATTTTGACAAACTAAGATTCTTTAAGCTCTGTAGCAGTTTTGGACTTGATATAAAGCGCAGGATCAGCTCTTTTTCCAAAGGTATGAAAAAACAGGTCAGCGTGCTTCTGGGAATTTGTTCAGGAACCAAGTACCTTTTGTGTGATGAGACCTTTGACGGTCTTGACCCTGTTGTAAGGCAGGCTGTGAAGAGTCTTATGGCAGCGGAAATGTCTGACAGGGGACTGACACCGATAATAGCTTCACATAATTTAAGAGAGCTTGAGGATATCTGCGATCATATAGGACTTCTCCATCAGGGGGGTGTTATCCTTTCTGAAGATCTTTCTGATATGAAGCTCAAAATGCAGAAGGTTCAGTGTGTATTTGCAAATGATGAAGATATGAACAGAGCCCTTGAGGGAATGGAAGTGCTTATTCATGAGACCAGAGGCAGGCTTCATACAATAACTATGAGAGGCGAAAGAGAGGAAGTGGAGAGCGCTTTCAAGACCGGCAATCCTGTATTCTTCGAGGTTCTTCCTCTTTCTCTGGAGGAGATATTTATCAGTGAAACGGAGGTAGTTGGGTATGACATCAAAAAGTTTATCCTTCAGTGAGAAACTGAAGAATGAAAAGAAATATATAGTCAGGAACCTTTGGACATCCATAATCGGTTTCATCCTGCTGACGATTTATTATATTCTTGGAACCATAATGCTGGTTTCCAGAAGTGTGAACTATGCAAAGATGTACAACCAGTCAGCAGAGGTGCTAAGGCATTACAAATACAATGCGGTGGGAAGAATTGTTGGTTTTGAGGAAATTGGCTTTCTTATCACGGCATTTATAGCAATCACCTTTGCTTTTCAGGGCTTTTCTTATGTTTTTGAACAGAAAAAACTGGATTTTTATCTGAGTCAACCCACAACAAGAGCGCAAAGGCTTAGAAGGAACTATCTCAAAGCTTTTTTAACATATTTGATAATGTATGGAAGTACTCTTTTCATTGCTCTTTTAGTTGCTGCAGCAATGGGAAGTGTGTGCAAAGTTTTAATTGTGACGGCACTTTTTGAATTTGTAAGGAATGTGATATTGTTCTTTGCTGTTTATAATATTACCCTTCTTGCGATTCTTCTTAGCGGATCTTTTCCGATAGCAGCGCTGGTGCTTATGTTTTTCCTTGCAATAACCATTGTTTTCGGATATGAGATTTTCGCGTATAAAGAGATGTTTTATGCCACCTTTGGCTACTATGAGAAAATAAATATTATAGCTTCGCCTTTATTTGACAGGTTTGAGCCTTGCTTTTCTCTAAAGCAGTTGGCGGATGAGGTCGGTTACTATCAGAACTTCGAAGGCTTTTTTGAATCTTTGAGGATCGTACTTCCGGGCAGCGTAGATACTCTTTTGACAGGTATTGCTTTCTTTATTCTGGTACTTGTATTCAGCAAATACAGAAAAGCAGAACATGCCGGAACTACAATTGTCTACAGACCTTTCAGATGGCTTGTAAAGATTGTTGGCTGTGTAATAGTGGGACTTGCTGCGGGATATGTGGTCAACGAAATATATAGCTATGTATGGAGCGACAGACTGCTTGTCCTTATGGTTGTGATCATGCTTCTTTCAACTGTTATCTGTGGCTGTGTGATCGAGGCAATTCTTGAGGGTAATATCAAGAAGGTATTTTCGGGAAAAGCTCAGACACTGATGGCACTTGCTCTTGTTGCCCTTATTTTTGTGATCTTCAAAGGGGATCTGCTTGGATATGACAGCTATATTCCAAAGGCTTCCACTGTAGAAAGCTGCGCTATCACAGGCGAAGATTATTATTACATGGTTAATTATAAATACAATGATATTTCTTCAGGCCACATGGAGATAAAGGACATTGCAAAATTTACAGAGCTTGCCAAAATCGGAATGAAGGCCCAGAAGGAATATGTGAATTATACCAAAAACAATGGGTATAAGGATTTTGGATGGTCTGATATCGACATCTGTTACAGATTAAAAAGCGGCAGGAAGATTTATAGAAAGATCACAATTCCTTATGACATAGACAAGGCTCTTATGTCCTCCATAATAGATTCAGAGGAGTACAAAAAGGGCAAATTTGCGGTATTCTATGATGATGAGCTGAGGGAGGCAGAAAAGGCAACAAGCAGGAAAACTGCTGAGTACAGTGGCTTTTCCAAGACTCTTACAACTGATAACATGCCTTACAGTGAACTCAGCGATGCCTACAGGAAAGATATTCTTGAAAACTACAGCTTTGAACTTGCAAATACAACACTTCCTGTCGGAACGGTGGAATATACGATAGACAAGCGTGATCCCGATGGCTTTTCAAACACATATGCAGATTACATACTGACTGTTTATGAGAACTTCACCAATACAATTGAAGTTTTAAAGAAATATGGTATTTATTCCGAGAACACTTTGGATGTAGAATGTATTGGGAGCGTCTGTGTCACAAATTATTATCCCGGTATGGATATATCCAAAATGGATGATGAAGAGCTTGCGACAATAAACAGTGAAGACAGTAAGGAAGTTGTTTATACAGACCCAGATCAGATCCAGAAGATCATTGATTGTTCAGAGTGGGGCGGAGCACATGGCTCATGGTTTAACTACAGCGATTACTTTGATGATCAGTATGGTGTAGAGGTAAGACTTACAACACCTGTTGACCGCTACGGAACCAGTTCCACATACATTAATTTTTTGTCGGGGAAGGTACCTGAATTTGTTGTCAAGGATACCAATTAAAAATGGTGTGAAAAAAGTAAAACTGAATAGTCTGCAAAAGAGAAAGCTTATATCCTGGCTTTTTCTTTTGCCGTCTTTTTTGGGGGTAATGTTGTTTTTTGTGGCACCTTTCGGTGTGGTCATATATTATTCCCTGATCAATAATCCTATACAGAAGGAATTTGTAGGCTTTGCCAATTACGTAAACGTATGGAAGAACGCGGCTTTTCAGCAGGCTTCACACAATACGCTTGTGTTCTCGTTTTTGGCGGTGCCTCTGGCCGTTGTACTTTCACTTTTTCTGGCGGCAGTTATGGAATCAAGGATTCCTTTTAAGAGCTATTTCAGGACCTTTTTCCTAAGCCCCCTGATGGTGCCTACGGCGTCTGTAGTTCTTATCTGGCAGGTAATGTTCCACTACAACGGAATAGTCAATAACTTCATGATGTTTTTTGGAAAAGATAAGATTGACTGGCTTAAGTCAGATAAAGCAGCGGTAGTTATCATAGCTCTTTTCCTGTGGAAGAACCTTGGCTATAACATGATACTGTTTATGGCAGCTCTTGCCAGTGTCCCCAAGGACCTTTTGGAGGTGGCGGCTCTTGAAAGTGCCAATAAATGGCAGGTTTTCTGGATCGTCAAGGTCAGATATCTTTCATCCACGATCCTGTTTGTGGCAATAATGTCACTTATCAGCTCCTTTAAGGTGTTCAGGGAAGTGTACCTTATGAGCGGAGACTATCCATACAGTACCTTATACATACTTCAGCATTTCATGAACAACACTTTTGCATCACTTGATTATCAGAAGCTTTCATCAGCTGCGATCATTATGTTCATTGTTGTTACGATTCTTGTCTATGCCATGTATGCAGTAGAGAATTTCTTTGGAAAGGACGTTGAGGGCTAGATAAGATGAGCGTTCAGGTTTCATTTACACAAAAACATAAGAGGCAGAAAAAGAGATTTGAGAATTTTAAGACTGTAGTGGTTACGATAGCAGCAATCATTTTTGCAGCCATATTTCTTTTGCCAACAATACTTACATTTACCAATTCATTTATGTCCGCTGCAGAGATAAGTGCCAATTACGGAAGTGTATTTGCCACCACCGAAAAAGGCGGAAAGGTCTTTATTTCAAAGACTGTTAATCTTAAATTTATACCGGACATGGTGACCTTTAACCAGTATTTCACGGTGCTTTTTAAAAGTCCCGAGTATCTGTTTAAATTTTGGAACAGTGTAATCTATGTGGGACCTATTGTTGTAATACAGCTCCTTATAGCAACGCTGGCTTCCTACGGCTTTGCAAGATACAGCGGAAAGCTAAAGAACGCCATATTCTTTGCCTACATCATAATGATGCTGATGCCGTATCAGGTTACGCTGGTACCGAATTTCCTTGTTTCCAGAGCTATCGGGATATATGGGACAAGATGGGCTATATGGCTTCCGGGAATGTTTTCTCCCTTTGCGGTGTATCTGCTTACGAAGTTCATGAAGAGAATACCCACGGAGGTTATGGAGGCTGCATCCATTGACGGCGCGAATGAATGGTATATTTTTTCTCGTGTCTGCATGCCTCTTTGCAAAGGCGGAATAGCTTCAATTGCGATTTTAGTATTCTTTGATTACTGGAACATGGTAGAGCAGCCGCTGATTCTTTTGCCGGACGCAGATATGCATCCGCTTTCGGTGTTCTTGTCAAAGATTAATGCAGGTGAGATAAGCCTTGCATTTGCGGTTGCTGTAATATATCTGGTGCCGCCGCTTTTGATTTTCTTATACGGAGAGGATTATCTGGTAGAGGGAATCTCATATCAGGGCGGTATCAAAGGATAAATGGTAATATCAGTTTGGGGACTGATTATTATAAATTGAGAAAAGTTTTAAAACGGGAGTAGATTTTAAAATGTCAGATTTTTTGGGAACAGATTCAAATTCTAATATCGAGGTTGTGGACAGCAGCGGAAATGACATTATGAGAGACGGGAAAAAACCTGTTGATAAGAAGGATATGATAAAAAATGTGGCGATCGCATTTTTGTCAGTGATGCTTATTCTTACTTTTTTCTCAAATACTATAATGAATTACTCACTGCCACAGGTGGCAACACAGCAGATATCAAGCGGCTCCATAAGCCCGCAGATAAGAGGAAACGGCGTGATTTCCGCAGAGGACCCCTATAATGTAACTGTGAAGGAAACCAGAAAAATCTCCGGCGTTGCTATAAAAGAAGGCGCACATGTTGAAATTGGAGATGTGATCTATTATCTGGAGGACAAGGAATCCGAAGAACTTAAAAATGCCAGGGAAAAGCTTGATGACATGGAGACAGCCTATGAGCAGTCACTTTTTTCCGGGGATGTTCCCGATGAAGTAATATCAAGGGTGAGGAGCGGACACACGGAGAGCTTTGATTCCTATCAGATAAAACTTAAGGATGTCAATGACAGATACGACGCTGCAAAAGCAGTTGCTGATGCGGCTACAAAGGCTGTTCAGTATCTGGAAAAGCTGCAGTCCTTTGATACAAACGAAGTAAATTATAATAAGGATTCCTACAGCTATGAGGATGCACTTGCGGATTACCATCTTGCTTCCATAGAGGCAAATACCAGTATGAGTGCAGAGGAAAAGGCTGATGCCAGAAAATACTGGGATAACATTAAAAACGACAATAAGAGAGAAACTACAGAGCTTACGACTTATGCAAACCAGATAAAGACCAGCTACGACCAGAAACTCCTCGAGGCAAAAGAAACAGAGACAAAGGCAAAGAAGGATCTTGAAGAAGCCGAGAAAGATAAGACTGAACTTATAACTTCCATAAAGACTGAGATTTCTCTCTGTGATGCCAGAGACAAGATAAAAGATCAGAAGGAAAAGATTGCTGAGCTGGAGGAAGCTTCTGTGGGAGCGTCAATCAAGTCTCCGGTAGCCGGAATTGTTTCAAGTCTTGATAAAGCAGCCGGTGAATCTGTTTCTGCGGATGAGACAGTGGCAGTAATACAGATTGACGGAAAAGATATGACAACAAGCTTTTCTGTAACCAATGCCCAGGCACAGAAACTTAAAGTAGGTGATATGGCAAGGCCTCAGAATGCCTGGATGTTCAGTGATGATTTCAAGGCTACGCTTACTTCCATTAAAAATGACAAAACCGATCCTTCAGGAAAGAAAGTTCTTACTTTCAAGATCGACAGCAAGGAAGTAACCCCCGGACAGAACATTGCTCTTGCGATAGGAGAAAGATCTGTAGATTATGACATGGTTGTTCCAAACAGTGCCATCAAGACCGGAAATACAGGAAAATTTGTCCTTGTGGTTAAGAGTAAATCCAGCCCATTGGGTAACAGATACATCGCTTCAAACGTAGAAGTATCCGTACTTGCATCAGATGACAATTACACTGCCATTTCGGCAGCTCTTGACGGAGATGAATATGTTATCACAACATCTTCGAAACAGGTTAAGGCAGGAGAACAGGTGAGGCTTGCAAACGAGTAATGGATTTCAAGAAGTTCTTTTCAAATAAAAAAAGAAATATCATATTTATTATTATGGCAGTGGTGCTGCTTGTGGACATTATTCTGGGACTTATCTGCCGGATCATCATTTCAAATCTTGATGATCAGATGACGGCTGAAAGGTGGAGTGATGATTCAAGAGCAGCAATGGTCAGCCTTTTCTTTACAGAAGACCAGACAGTTACTGTAGACACCATCAAAAAGCTCGAATATACCATGGAAAAAAAGATGAAGGAAGTTGGTATAATGAGCGATGATGATGACGATAATGACTCTGCCGGCAAAGGATCAAGAAAGATTGTTGACACAAAGCCAATAGATGGACAAAAAGACCCTACGACTGAGGAAACTGTAAGTGAAAAGCCTCCTAAAATCTATAACAGCAGCTACAGCGCTCAGGGGATTTCAACACTGGCATTTGAGAACAGGAAGGCTGAAAATATCAATACTATCGGCATTGGCGGAGATTTTTTTCTTTTTCATCCCATTGAATTGGTGAGCGGAGGATATTTTAGCGGCGACGATCTTATGAAAGATAAGATTGTTGTGGATGAGTTTCTTGCATGGGAGCTCTTTGGATCATCGGATATTATCGGACAATGTGTGACCATATCAGGAGTAAATCATTATATTGCAGGAGTTGTAAAAAGCCCTTCGGGAAGATTTAATGAAGAAGCAGGACTGTCAAAAAGCGTTGTGATCCTCTCTTACGATTCACTTGCCAAATATGGAACAATTTTAAGCGGTAGGACAAATGAAGCAGAGATTTCCGAAGACGGCGCGAAAATGCAGGTTGGCGGGATCAGCTGTTATGAAGTGGTGATGCCAAATCCTGTTGACGGGATAGCAGCCCGTGTTGTTAAAGAGAGCGCCGGCCTTGATGACAAATACATTCGCGTGGTTGACAACACAAACAGATTTAGTGGTTTTGCTCTCCTTGAAGTAATAAAAGATTTCGGGATCAGAAGTATGTGGACTCAGCCGATTTTTTATCCCTATTGGGAGAATGTGGCAAGAGCCTGGGAAGACGTACTTGGCGTCTTGTTTCTCATAAGGATTATATGCAAGGTTATTTTCTGGCTTATTGTGGCCGGATTTGCAGTATATGCTTACCGTCATAAAACCTGGACTGTGAGAGGCGTGGCAGAAGATCTTGCAGACAGAAAATACGAATTTGAAGCAAGGCGAAGGATAAACAAAAAGAATGATGATAATTAAAGGGAATTATTATACATATAAGATTTCTATGTGAGGAGATTATGAAAATGAAGAGAGATAATTTCAAAAAGTTTTTGTCGGCTTTTCTGGCTATGACACTTGTTGTAGCCTCGGTTTCTGGCTGTGGCAAAAAGAAAACTCAGGAAGACAGCCTTGTAGATCAGGCTACCAGAAATTCCAAAGACTATGTTTTTGCGATGGAACTTTTAGATATCACTGAAGACCAGCAGGATATCTCCAGGTTGTCCTATGCGGGAGACAGGTGCTATGCCAGCACTTATGGAGCTGATGGAAAGCTTGAGATATATTCCTTTAATTCTGATGGATCTGATGTCAGAAATACGGTCATTCCATGCGCTGAAAACGTAAACTATTCCTATATGTCTTTTGACAATGATGGAAACAGCTATGCAATCTGCAACATCTATCAATGGGATGATGAAGATGGAGAAATGCATGTCTTTGAAGAAGACGCAGTTGCAGAAGAAACTTCACAAGAAGATATAGAATCCCAGGAAGAAAGTTCTGAAGGTGCTTCAAATGACGAGACTGCAGAAAATTCAGAAGAGGGCGAGGAAGGCCTTGCAACACCTGATGAAAAAGAAGCTGTGACAGATGAAGAAGAATCTTTGGACGTTGAAAATGGTGAAATGATACAAGAGTCTGAGAATGACGAAACATATCTTACGAAATATGACTCTGAAGGAAAAGAGATCTATAAGATTGATCTTGTAAAAGAATTTGGAGATGAAAATGGCTATGTCACAGTTAACAACATGACTGTTACCGATGACGGCAAAGTGATCATCTGTCTTGAAAGCGGAATATACAGCTATGATGAGGGAACATCTTCTTTTAAACCTCTTGTTTCAGGAGAAGAAGCAAGAGGTTACTCATATTGCCAGATTTATAAGGGATTTGGCGGAAAACTCTTCATTTCCAGTTATGGCGAAAGCGGTGTAGAACTTAGAAGTTTTGATCCTGAAAGCGGCAAGATGGGGGATCCTTCATCTGTTATAAACGGTTATGTTGATGTGTCTTTCTTTGGTGGAAACGGCTACGACCTTTATATGAGCAAGTCTGATGGAATCTACGGACTTGATATGGCAAAAGATTCTGCTACAAAGCTTCTTGATTTTGTGGATTCCGATATTGAGGTAACTTCCTCAATCGACAGGGTTATTGCAATAAGCGATGCTGAGTTCGTAGCTCTTTTAGCCGACAGCGATTACAATAGCTTTATTGCAAGACTTACGAAGGTGCCTGCCGACCAGGTAAAGGACAAGAAGATCCTTACAATGGGTGGCTATTATATTGACTACGATATCAGAAAACAGGCCTTTGAGTTTAATAAGAACAACTCGGATTATAAGATTAAATTTATAGATTATTCTTCTTATGACGAGTCCGGTGAATACGGCGCAGGTATCGAAAAAATGAATATGGATATCATATCGGGAAACACGCCTGACATCATGATCCTTTCCGATTCAATGCCGGTTTCAAGCTACATCAATAAGGGACTTTTTACAGATGTAAGCAGTTATATCAATAATGATCCTGAGCTCAATAATGAACTCTTTTTAACAAACGTTATGGATGCGCTCAGAACAGGAGATAAGCTTTATCAGGTGGTTCCAAGCTTTTATGTGGGAACTGTAGCGATGAAGACAAAGTTTACTGACGGTAAAAATGTGCTGTCTATCAAGGACTGCAAAAATCTCATGGATAATATGGGAGTCAAGGCCGATGCAGCGTTTGGAATAATGCCAAGAGACAGTTTCCTTGAGCAGGGGCTTAGCTTTGCCGGAGACAATTACATTGATTGGGAAAATAAAAAGTGCAACTTTGACAGTGATTCTTTTATTGAATTTTTGGAGTTTGCAAAGGAATTCCCTGAGAGCTATCCCGACAATGTTTGGGAGGATTATAAGGATACCCTTTATCTTGAAAACTCTGCTTTGTTTGGAATTTTAAGCATTGGTGGATTCCGTACATATTCGTATATAAAAGATATTCAGTTTGGCGAGGATGTTTCTTTTGTAGGATATCCCAATGATCTTGGGGTAAATAACTCAGTTATCATGCCGTTTAGCAGGATTGCCATAAGTTCTCAGTCCCAGTACAAGGATGCTGCATGGGAATTTGTTAAGACCTTCCTTTCTGAGGAATACCAGGATAAGCTGGAGTACAGCTTCCCAATCAGAAAATCCAGCTTTGAAAAGATGGGAGAGGCTGCCACTCACAAGATGTTTTATATGGATGGCGATAAAAAGGTGGAGTATGAAGACACCTATTACATAGGTGGTCAGGAGGTTGTTGCAAAGCCGCTTACAAGCGAAGATGTCATGACTCTTACAAACTTTATTAAATCCATTAACCTTGTCACAAGTAATAACTCAAGCGTAAATAACATTATCTTTGAGGAAGCTTCAGCATTCTTTAGCGGACAAAAGACTGCCAAAGAGGTTGCTGATATTATCCAGAGCAGACTTTCAATCTATGTAAATGAGAACAGCTAAGGTGTGAAGACTGCGCAGATCAAAGTAAGATATGTGATAGTGCAAGAAACATAGGTTGCAGAGGATAGCTGATAAAGAGGGTTGCATATGAAAGAATCCGGGAAGGTTTTATATATCAATGCGTGTGCGAGGGGAAATTCCCGCACCGATAAGCTTGCTAGAACAGTTCTTTCAGATATTGGTTGTGAGTATGTGGAGAGAAAGCTCTATGATATGGAGCTTTCCCCTCTTACTGAAGAGAAACTCTTAAAGAGGACTGAGCTTATTGAAAAGGGACTTTTTTCTGATGATATGTTTGTGCTTTCACGGGAATTTGCAGATGCGGATATCATAGTGATAGCTGCACCTTTCTGGGATCTGTCTTTTCCTGCTATTTTGAAGCTGTATATAGAGAATATCTATATTACCGGAATTGTCTCTGAGTATACTGAAAACGGAGTGCCACACGGACTATGTAAGGCCAAAAAGCTCTATTACGTCACTACCGCAGGCGGACCGTATAATCCGGATTTTAGCTATGGATATATAAAGAGCCTTGTGACGGACTATTTCGGAATTAAGGAAACGGAGCTTGTAATGCAGGATATGCTGGATGTATAGAGGGGGATTGCTTAAAACAGGTGATGCATGTACTCTGTTTAAATAAGTGATGCATCTTCGGATTGTTTCACAATCGTAAGCTGTGCAGTGATACCCACAACTTCGCAATGCATGCACTCTGCTTAAAATAAGTGATGCATCTTCGGATTGTTTCACAATCCGAAGCCGCGCTTACGCGCGGTATAAAAAAATTGAGATCACAGTCTACTGCTCAAATAAATTTGACAGATAGCCTGTGATCTCTATTTTTTGCATCACTTGTTTTAAGCAGGATACGGGAATCGAACCCGCCTCTTCAGCTTGGGAAGCTAACATACTACCGATGTACTAATCCTGCATGTGACTAAGATGTACTATCCATGTACTAATCCTGCACACGACTATTTTATTTTATACAAGATGTGGTATAATTGCAAGAGTAATAAAATATATTTTGTAACGTAAACAACAGACTTTTTGGGGAACACAGACGTTAGATCTGTGGGAAAGCAGGGAAATGACAGACAAAATCAAAAATGTAGCAGGCAAGGGAAAAGGACTTGCGGCAGAATTCCGCGAGTTTATCATGCGTGGTAACGTAATGGATATGGCAGTCGGTGTTATCATCGGCGGAGCATTCCAGAAGATCATCTCATCACTTGTAGATGATATTATCATGCCGGTAATCAGCATTTTGACTGGGGGAATTGATTTCAACAACAAATTCGTAGTTCTTGACGGCGGATCTTACGCCACACTTGAAGCTGCCAAGGAAGCAGGCGCAGCAACACTGAACTACGGAACATTCATTACAGTAGTTATCAACTTTATTCTGATGGCTCTTGTAATATTCTTACTGGTTAAGTTTATGAACAGCGTAAGCAATAAATTTGCCAAGGAAGAGGCAGAGGCACCGGCAACAACAAAGATCTGCCCTAAGTGCAAGAGTGAGATCAACATTGAGGCAACAAAATGCCCATGCTGTACTTCGGATCTTTGATCTTTATCAGCTGACAAACATAATATATGATCCTTATCAAGGCTGCCTTTTTTGGGCAGCCTTTTAATATGTTCTCTTACGAAAAATATATATCAGATAATTTAAAAAGAACCACGTCAAACCACATTTAGGAGTCAATCACTTCTGGCAATATGTCTTTCTTGTGTGATATTTGTGTGATATTTCTTTTGCTAATATAAATTCATGATAAGGAATTACAAAAAACATCCGATATAAAAACGGAGACAAGGTGAACACATAAGAATAATTTACATCATCTTAAATACAGGAAGAGATATATAAGTTGTTCGCTTTACAGATAAGATTCAGAGCAATAAAGAGAAGGAGGACAAAACAAATGGGTGACATCATTTCATTTTTTGATGAGAATAGGATGCAGTACGTTTCTATACCGGTTGAAGGGGGATTGTCTTCAAGAGTAAATGACAATGATCTTGAAAGAATTGAAGCTGCTTTAATCAGATTCGCTGATGAACTAGCAATAGCAAACTAAAGAAATATGGTGGGTTATTTATATTGATATAAGTAATGATTGTCATAATTAGTAAAACACTTCCGGAAAAAGAAATTTTCTCGGAAGCGTTTTATTGTTTAAAAGAGCAATATTGGAAGTTTCTTGCAACTTAATAAAATCTATCTTGGAAATCTTTTCTTGGCTTTTTCATACTGAGCATTGATTTCCTGAAGAGAAGCTGTATCACCATCCATGTTGTCGGGATGATAGAGCTTAGCAAGAGAGCGGTATTTCTTTTCTACGCTGTCTCTGTTGTTGCATCCTGCAAAGAAGTTAAAAGAGGTTGTTTGATTGTTAACATGTTCTGAGTGATATTCGCTATCATCCTCTGAATGATAGTCATCCTCATCGCTATCATCCTTTGAATAATAGTCATCCTCATCATCCTCTTCATAGTCGGAATCATAGCCCTCGTATTCATCATCATAGTCGCTGTCATACTCATCGTCGTAGTCGTTGTTGTAATCATCTTCATAAAAATCATTATCCCGGCTTCTTACAGACTCGTCATAAAAGTCATCATACTTATCTTTTTCCCGGAAATGTCCATATGTATCATCTTCAAATTCTTCATGATGCTTTTTAAGCCACTTTTCATAGGATTTCTCGTAGTGCCTTTTGCCGGAATCAGGGAAAAGAAAATAGTATCTGCCAAGATACTGAGAAACAATACCATTCCCGGCTATAGTCCTGACAAGATAAATCGCAATGTCCAGTACTACAATACCAAAAATAAGCAATCTGAAAGAAGAATAAGCACTGATGCACAGGAATACACCTGCCACAGGAATGAACATTATTATCGTCAGGAAAAAGAGCGGAATATAAGCGCCTGTTCCATGATAGGAATAAACATTTTCATGCCACCAGATCTTTAATGCATCAGCAATTGCAAGCGTTGTATTATCAGACGGAACAAAAAGCGTAAAACCACCGACATTAGGAGCTAAGGAAAGAAATGCGGATGAACCTGAAACTAAAACAATTATGTTAACAATAATCAAAATGGAAAAAGAAATACCGGTAAGCGGAAGTACACAGAAAAAGAGCTTAAGGGCTTTAAAAAAAACGGAAAAAAACCACATAAGCATCGAAAATACAGCTTTTAATATATATACAAAAAAATTTATCACCGTGTTTACGGCAATAGAAAGTAGTGAAATCATAGATAGAAAAAAATCTCCCCCACAGTTGTAGTTTCTGTTTGCTTGCTTGTAACTTTCTTCAGTAACCGATAATAGTCACTAATTGATTTTACTATGAAAAGGACACCTTTTAAAGCTATAATAAAGTAGTAGACAGTTAGCAGACAACTTTGCCTTTTATAAAGATGGAGGTCTTAGTTATGTTACTTCAAAACCGGATTAAACGGACAGATATGATTTCATGCATGTTGTGCAAGGATGCTCCGTGCAGCCATGCCTGTGACAAATTTGACCCCGGAGAGGCTCTAAGGAGCATATGGTTTGTCAACTCAGACGTGGCAGCACTTAGAATACCGGAGCAAAATCCCTGCCTTGGCTGTGATGCTCCATGCGAGAAAGCCTGCATAAGCAAATCAAAAGTGCCCATTAAAAATCTGATGACTAAGCTGACGGTTGATGTAAGAGATAAAGCTGAAATCATGATCCCTGAGGATGATGACAGATTAAAGTGCGATATCTGCGGAGTACAGATGGAAAATCCTTTCTTACTGTCCTCATCAGTAGTTGCTTCTACGTATGATATGTGCGCCAGAGCCTTTGAAGCCGGCTGGGCAGGCGCATGTTTTAAAACAATCTGTTCGTTTGATATTCATGAGGCTTCACCTCGTTTTTCGGCTATAAAAGGAGACAATGGAGGTATTGTTGGCTTTAAAAATATAGAACAGCTCTCGGATCACAGCGTCGAAGAAAATATGAAAATTTTCAGGGATCTGAAAAAGAATTATCCAAGTAAATTTATTCTGGCTTCTATCATGGGCCAGAATGAAGAAGAATGGGAGCATCTGGCAAAGCTCTGCGAGGAAAATGGCGCGGATGCCATAGAGCTTAATTTTTCCTGCCCGAATATGCAGGAGGATGGTCTTGGATCTGATATCGGGCAGATTCCGGAACTGGTTGAAAAATATACAAGAGCGGCTAAAAATGGATGCACAATCCCTGTGCTGTCAAAACTGACACCAAATGTTGCAACTATGTCGCCTGCAGCGGAAGCAGCTCTTAGAGGCGGAGCAGATGGAATAGCTGCAATAAATACAATTAAAAGTGTAATCGGAGTAAGCCCTGTTTCTTTTGTTTCGGCGCCTTCTGTAAAAGGCAAATCCGCAATAGGCGGTTACAGCGGAAATGCTGTAAAACCGATTGCCCTGCGCTTTATATCTGAGCTTGGACTTAATCCTGTGCTTAAAGGAATGCATATATCCGGCATGGGCGGAATCGAAACCTGGTTAGATGCACTGGAATTTATACTGATGGGAGCAGGCTCAATCCAGGTCACTACAGCGGTTATGCAGTATGGCTACAGAATAATTGACGACCTGAAATCCGGTCTTAATTATTACCTGGCACAGATGGGCTTTGATTCTGTAAAGAGTATTATAGGAGCAGGACTTGATAGTATCAGTGAAACAACGGATACTTTGGAGAGAGACACAATTCTTTTCCCTAAATTTGACCAGGATAAGTGCACAGGCTGCGGAAGATGCGTTATATCATGCAGTGATGGAGGACATCAGGCGATATCTTTTGAAAACCGTAAGCCAAAGCTTGACGGCAGCAAGTGCGTAGGCTGTCATCTCTGCATTCTTGTGTGTCAAAATGATGCCATCAGCACGGCAAAGAAAAGAATAAGACGTTAGGATTATTGTAAGAAACCGCGAAGATGTGGTATAGTTTAATTTGTTATTTTATGTGATTTTTGAAAACCAAGTGAAATTATCACGAATAAACAATTCCGGAGGTTATCATATGGACGAAGGCTCGCCTTCAGTCAGTATTATTATCATTTTTACAACACTTTTAATCAATATCCTTGTACATGGCTTTAGCGTTGCGATAACGCATGTCAGGCAGGAGGATGTTGAAAAAAAGGCTCAGGAAAATAAAGATAAGATTAGTGTGGGAATTTTAAAACTTATCGAGAACGATGCTGCTTTTGTCAAAAATATGCAGTTTTTGAATGTTGTTCTCAACATGATACTTGGTGGCATCTGTATCGGCGGTATCAGCATGTTCTTTATCAGAACACTTGATATCTCAGACTTTTCTTTGGGCCGGGGATTAACATATCTGATAACCGGGTTGTGCATCGCATTACTGATAATGTGCTTTGGAATTATCATTCCAAGGAGACTGTCTTTTAGACAACCGGAGAAATGGGCATATTTTTGTTTTTATCCTGTAAGTTTTCTGGCTACAGTTCTTTATCCGTTTACTTTTGTGGCGGATAGTATCGCTAAAGCTGTTCTTTATGTTTTCGGCGTAAGAGGAGACGATGATCCTACCGATGTTACTGAGGAAGAAATAAAGTCCATGGTAAGTGAAGGTCAGGAACAGGGCGTTTTGCAGGAAACAGAAGCTGATATGATCACCAATATCTTTGAGTTCTCAGACAAAGAGGCCAGAGATATCATGACCAACAGAAAGGCTATGGTGGCGATTGATGCCAACATGAGTCTTAAAGATGCTGTTAATTTCATGATGGATACCAATAATTCAAGGTTCCCTGTTTTTCTTGATGATATCGATCATATAATCGGTATCATGCATATCAGGGATGCCATGAAAAAACTTTCTGAAGAGACGGATGATAATCTGCCGATCAGAAAGATAAAAGGACTGCTTCGTCAGCCCAAGTTTGTTCCTGAGACCAGGAATATTGATTCTCTTTTCCATAGTATGCAGTCTTCCAAGACGCAGATGGTTATCATCATTGATGAATACGGTCAGACTGCGGGACTTGTTTCAATGGAGGATATTCTTGAGGAGATTGTGGGCAATATCCTTGATGAATACGATGAGGATGAGAACTATATCAAACCTACCAGAAATCCGGGCGAGTTTACTATAGAAGGTAATACTCCACTGGAAATTTTGGAAAAGAGGTTTAAAATCTCCTTTGAGGAGAGTGAATTTGAGACGCTGAATGGTTACATAATTTCCAAACTTGACAGGATTCCTGAACAGGATGAAGATTTTAGCGTTGTTGTTGATGGCTATAGTTTCAAGATTCTTTCTGTGAACAATCATATGATTCAGAGTGTTTTACTTAACAAGCTCCCTGAACCGGAAGTTTCAGAGGAAGAAAAAGAATTAGAAATAGCAAAATAAGTTTTTATATGAAAGGAAGTTTTTATGTCAGGACATTCAAAGTTTGCTAACATCAAGCACAAAAAAGAAAAGAATGATGCGGCAAAGGGAAAGATTTTTACAATCATTGGTAAGGAAATCGCTGTAGCGGTAAAAGAGGGAGGACCAAACCCTGCAAATAACTTTAAGCTTGCTACTGTAATTGCAAAGGCTAAAGCAAACAACATGCCTAACGATACTATCGAACGTGGTATCAAGAAGGCTTCAGGTGCAGACGGAGCTGTGGATTATAAGAGCATTACTTACGAAGGATACGGCCCTGGCGGAACAGCAATCATCGTAGAGACACTTACTGATAATTCAAACAGGACTGCTGCTAACGTTAGGAGCGCATTTACAAAGGGCAACGGTAACGTTGGAACACCGGGATGCGTATCCTATATGTTTGACAACAAGGGTCAGATCCTTATCGACAAGGAAGAGTGCAGCATGTCTTCCGACGATCTTATGATGCTTGTACTTGACGCCGGTGCAGATGATTTCAATGAAGAGGATGACAGCTATGAGATTCTCACAACACCTGAGAATTTCCAGGCAGTTGTTGAGGCTCTTAACGAGGCTAAGATCGAGACAGCTTCTGCAGAAGTTACAATGATTCCTCAGAATTATGTATCTGTTACAGATCCTGAGACAGTTAAATATCTTACAAGAATCCTTGATCTTCTTGACGAAGATGATGATGTCCAGGCTGTATACCACAACTGGGATGAGCCTGAGGAATAATTTGAATAAGTTTTTTATTTCAGTGATATTTGTATTGCCGGATTTATTTTACTAAAAAATATACAAGACGTGGGGGAGTTCTGAAATGAAACTAAAGCGCATGTGGACATCGGTTTGCATATTCATAATGTTTATTGTATTTAATGCCGTTATGATAGTGAGCTCTGGTTTCTTTTCAGGACTTTTTCCGTCTGACAGCTTGATCCCATATACCTGCGCTGTAACGGTTTGCGGCGTTCTGGTAATGGGATTATTTACGTTTTTGCTTGGAAAAGCTGCAGATGCTGTATATGCCGACGAGATGGCCAAAACTGTTACGGCAAAGATTTTTTATGCTCTGGCTATAACAGCAACGTTAATTGGAGGAGCATTCTACAGATTCGATATTTTGCAGAATACAACGGCTTCTCCGGCAGGGAGGCTTTCACTTTACGAAAATGCCATGGTGGGGGCCAGCGTAGCTTATGAATATGACTTCTTGTCCCTTATATATTCCAAGCTCCTTAATGTGCTTTTGATGTTTACCGGCAACTTTATTGTATTTGCTTATTTTTTCCAGATTGTACTGTTCATGCTTTTCGTACTTCTTTCATCGGAAGCTGTCAGAATCCTTTTGGGAAAAATGGCATCGCTGGTGTTTGCGCTGTATATCTCTTTCATGCCTGTATTTTCGGATAGCTTAAGAGAAGCAATAATCCACACTGATGAGCTCTTTTACTGCTTGTACGGCCTGGAACTGCTTATAGTTGCCCGGTATTTAAATCTTGATTCAAGGTCAAAATATGAATCAAAGTGGTATATTATCTGGTTTGTACTGGTGGGCCTTTGCGTTGGCTTCATGACTTATATGGACGCAGGTACTCTCATTGTTATACTTCCGCTTCTTTTATCGGGGCTGTTTATTATTGGGAATGATATTGTTCTTGAACTTTTCAGGCTTGTGATAATTGTCATCAGCGGACTAACCTGTTTCTTTGCAATGATTCTGCAGGAAGGCGGACCGGAAAACTTTGACGCTGTAATTGTTCAGTGGGCCAATTATTTCTTTAAGAATATAAATACTTTCAACACATTCTGGACCTACACGAATTACAAGAGTGTGTATCTTGTGACGTTCATAGTTATGTCCGGAATACTGGTGGGATTTTGGAAAAACAGGTTTTTTGAGAGGGTAACACCATTCCTTCTCTCAACAATGCTTGTATTTTTTGCAATGCCTTTCTTTGGGGCGACCATGATGAACAGTCAGATTATGCTCACTATATATTTTGCCATGGTTCTTGGCTGCGTGGCATCACTGATCGTAACAAACAAAAACGAGGGAGCGCCTGTAGCTGCAGATACTCTTGACCCGGAAAAAGACAGTGAAGAAAAAGAGGATGCATCTGATGATGCTTCTATTGCAGAAGTTGTAAAACCTGAGAATACTTCTGAAAACGAAGAAGAAACTGAACCTGCGGTTTCAGAAAATGAAGTGATTAAAAAGGCTGAAGAATTCAAAGAAGCTAAAAAAGAAGTCGAAAAAGAGGCTGAAAAAGAAACAGAAAAGGCCGGAAAAACAGAGGATTTGTCCGGCAATCAGGAAAAGCGCTATGTGCCTGAAGGAATGGTGCTTCCGCAGGGAGCAGAAGATGAGATGGATGTATCAGCTTCAAAGATGAAGATGCCTAAGTTCGATGGCACAATTGCACTTAGCAGAAAAGAAAAAATGCTTGATAAGCCTAAAAAGAAAAATGCACAAGTCTCTACGAAGAAGGATGATTTCGATATTGCCTTCACTCCGGGAGATGACTTTGATATTTGAATCCTGATGTTCAGACATAATTAAAATATCAAAGTTGTACATTTTCAATATAAATGAAAGAGAGCAGATAATGAGATTAGAAGATTTAACGACTTACGAGATCATTGAACACAGAAAGATAGATGATCTTAATTCCGATAGTTATATTTTAAAGCATAAAAAGACAGGGGCTAAGGTGACCCTTCTTTCAAATGATGATGATAATAAGGTTTTCGTTATAGGCTTTCGTACTCCGCCCAAGAACTCCACAGGTGTTGCACATATTATCGAGCACACCGTGCTCTGCGGCTCCAAGGAATTTCCAATCAAGGACCCTTTTGTAGAACTTGTAAAGGGATCTCTTAATACATTTCTTAATGCCATGACCTATTCCGACAAGACTGTTTATCCTGTGGCAAGTTGCAATGATGCAGATTTTCAGAATCTGATGCATGTATATCTGGACGCGGTTTTTTACCCAAATATCTACAAGACCGATAAGATATTCAAGCAGGAAGGCTGGCACTATGAGATGGAGGATGAGAATTCGGATCTTACCATCAACGGTGTTGTTTACAACGAGATGAAGGGAGCTTTTTCATCAGCTGATGATGTGCTCTCCAGAGAAATCCAGAATTCTCTTTACCCGGATATAACTTATGGCATCGAGTCAGGCGGCGATCCTGATGTGATCCCTGAGCTTACTTATGAAGAGTACCTGGATTTTCACAGAAAGTATTATCATCCTTCAAACAGCTATATCTACCTGTACGGTGATATGGATATGGCTGAGAAGCTTGATTACATTGATAAAAACTATCTTTCAAAATTTGATCATCTTGATGTGGACTCAGAGATTGGAAGACAGCCATCTTTTGATGCTCCCAAGGAAATAAGAAAGCAGTACTCTATCCTGGATACGGATTCCACGGAGCACAATACATATTTGTCCTACAACTGCTCTGTGGGCTCAACGCTTGATAAAAAGCTTTATATTGCTTTTGATATTCTTGACTATGCACTGTGTTCGGCTCCCGGCGCACCTATCAAGAAAGCCCTCATCGAAAAGGGCATCGGACAGGATGTTTACAGTGAATACGACAACGGTCTTCAGCAGCCGCTGTTTTCAATCGTTGCCAAAAATGCCGATGCTTCGCAGAAGGAAGAGTTTGTAAAAACAATCCGCAACATACTTAAGGCACAGGTAGAAAACGGCATTGATAAGAAGTCTCTTTTGGCGGCTCTTAGCTACGATGAATTCAAATATAAGGAGGCAGATTTTGGCAGATTTCCAAAAGGTCTTTTATATGGACTTCAGGTGTTTGACAGCTGGCTCTATGATGAGAGATATCCATGGATAAATGTGGAGGCAAATGCCACCTTTGAAGAACTTCACAAAGAAGCTGAGGGAAGATTCTTTGAAGACCTTATACAGAAGTACCTTCTTGACAACAACCACAGAACTGTAGTGGTTCTTGAGCCATGTCAGGGACTTACCGAAAAGAAGGATGAGGAGCTTAAAAAGAAACTCAAAGAGTACAAGGATTCTCTTTCTGCTGATGAGATAAAAGAAATTGTGAAACAGACAAGGGAGCTTAAGGAGTATCAGGAAAGCGAGGATGATCCTGAAGATCTTGCAAAGATCCCTCTTTTAAAGCTGGATGACCTTAAGAAGGAAGCGGAAAAGTTCATTTATGAACTCAGAGAATACAAAGATGTGAAAGTTCTTTTCCACAATGTATTTACCAACGGAATCGACTATGTAAACTTTGTGTTTGATATGAAACATATCGATGCAGGGCTTCTTCCTTATGCAGCAGTTTTAAAGAAGGCTCTGGGTATGCTGGATACAGAGAACCATACCTACGGTGATCTGTACAACGATATCAATATTTACACCGGCGGCATAAGCGGAGCTATCAGCACTTACACAAACGCAGATGACGTGTCAAAGTTTGAAACTGTTTTCGAAGTCAGCGTCAAGGTACTGCACAATAATTTGTCCAAGGCTTTTGAGCTGGTAAAAGAAATTCTTTTGACCACAAAGTTTGATGATGTTAAGAGACTAAAAGAGATTTTTGCCGAGCAGTATGCAAGACTTTCTTCAGACCTTGCTTCTGCAGGACACCAGACAGCAGCGCTCCGTGCCATGAGCTATATATCTCCTTCAGCGATGGTTTCGGATGCGGTTAGCGGAATAGAATATTTCAGACATCTTGAGAAGATGAATGAGGATATAAACACAAAGGAAGGCGCAGAGAATATTATTAAGACTTTAAAAGATCTCTGCAGGGCTATTTTCAGACCCGAGAATCTCCTTGTGGATGTAACAGGAACCGAGAAAGAATATGAAGGAATCCCCGAGGAAGCAGCTCGTTTTGCAGCAGATCTATATAAGGATGAGGTTTCTCTTGGAAAGCTCAGTCTTGTGCCGACAAGGAAAAATGAGGCCTTCAAGACAGCCGGACAGGTTCAGTATGTATGCAGAGCAGGAAATTTTGCATCAAAGGGACTTAAGTACAGCGGAGCTCTCAGAGTTCTAAAGGTTATGATGGGCTATGACTACCTCTGGAAAAACATAAGAGTGCTTGGTGGTGCTTACGGCTGTATGAGCAGCTACGCCAAGAACGGTGATGCTGCCTTTGTAACCTACAGAGATCCTAATCTTAAGAACAGCATTGATGTTTTCGAGAAGGCTGCAGATTATTTAAGAGATTTTAATGCTGATGACAGAACAATCCTGCAGTACATAATCGGAGCTGTTTCAGATCTTGATACGCCAAAGACGCCTTCCGGAAAGGGAACATACGGTCTTACAGCTTATTTGTGCAAAGCTAAAATGGAGAATATCCAGAGAAACAGAGATGAGCTTCTTGGCACGAATAAAGACACCATAAGAGAACTTGCTAAATACGTAGATGCCTTTATGTCGGATGAATGTCTTTGTGTCATCGGGTCATCAGAAAAGATCGATGAGAGCAGGGAATTGTTTGATAAGGTAGAGCAGCTTGTTAACCGCTGAGAATGCCTTGTGGATTTATGGTTTATTGACATGGGTTTTTCTGTAATGTGGAAGGCCTTTGCAATGAGGAGGGTGAGATTATGAAAAAGAGGAACCTTACGGTCTTTTTGACAGCTATTTGTGTTACAGCTTTTACGCTGGCCGGGTGTGGCAGCTCAGAAAGCGGCAGTAAAAGTAGTACTACTGCTGAATATGCTACGGAAGCTGCCTATGACAGCTCTTTTGAATCCAAATCTGTTTATCAGACTGAAGGTACAAGTGCCGGAGTTGAGGCTCCGGAAGAGATGGATGAAGCGGCAGGAGCGGAAGATGTCGGAGAGGTGGCAGATGTCTCAAGGAAGCTCATAACCACCATGAATATTTCTGCCGAGACCGAAGAGCTCGACGGAGTGCTCTCAAATGTGCAGAGCAGGGTAAAAGAGCTTGGAGGATACATTGAATCCAGCGATATTTACAATGGCAGCAACTATTATTCGGGCAGTAAGCCAAAGAGAAGCGCGTATCTTACACTTAGGATTCCGGCCAATAATCTTGATAAGTTTATTGAAACAGTAGAGAATTCAACAAATATAACCAATAAGTCCACCAGCGTTGAGGATGTGACTTTAAATTATGTGGACATTGAGAGCAAAAAGAAGGCTCTTACTGCCGAGGAAAACAGACTTTTGGAAATCCTTGAATCAGCTGAGACGGTTGAAGATGTTATTGCTGTAGAGTCAAGGCTTTCAGAGGTCAGATATCAGATTGAAAGCATAGAGTCACAGCTGCGAACATACGACAACAAAATAAATTACAGTACTGTTCATCTTGATATCAATGAAGTGGTCAAATTCACTCCCACTCAGGAAAAGAGCGCAGGAGAGAGAATGAGAGAAGGCTTTATTGAAAGCATAGCCGAGGTCGGTGCACTTATTGCAGAGGGATTTATATGGTTTGTAATTCATATCCCACAGATCGTTCTGGCTCTTTTACTGGTGGCAATCATCATCATAGCAATAATTGCAATTGATAAAGCCGGGAAAAAGAAAAGAATCGCAAACATGGCAAAGATGCAAAATATGCAGCAGACGCAGCAGGGATTTGCTAAAAATTCATCTGTAAAGATGCCGGCACAGAATATGAATATGAATATGAATACCGGCAACGGGCCGGGCGTTAACATGAATAATAATCCAAATTCACAGGCCGGACAAAAGGATAATAATGGACAATAATTTTAAAACAGGTTTTATCACTTTAATAGGGCGCCCCAATGTGGGTAAATCCACTCTTATGAACCATATGATCGGGCAAAAGATCGCGATAACGTCGAATAAGCCTCAGACCACAAGAAATAAGATAATGACGGTTTATACAGACGATGAATGTCAGATGATCTTCCTTGATACTCCGGGTATACATGAAACCAAGAACAAGCTTGGCGAATACATGACCAGGGTTGCAAAGAGTACTCTTGAAGAGGTGGATGTTGTTCTTTGGCTTGTGGAACCCAGTACATTTATCGGCGAGGGTGAAAAGTCCATTATTGAAGAGCTGAAAAAGTGCAGAAGACCTGTAATCCTTGTCATTAACAAAATTGATACCGTATCTGAAGACAAACTGTCTGTTTTTGAAGAAGCTTACAGAAAAGAAATGGATTTTTCTGAGGTGGTGCATGTTGCAGCGCTTAAGGGGAAAAACATTGACCAGGTTTTGGGGGCCATAAAGAAGTTTTTGCCTTACGGACCTCCTTACTATGATGAAGAAACTCTTACGGATCAGCCGGAGAGACAGATCGCTGCGGAGATTATAAGAGAGAAAGCGCTGCGTCTTTTGCAGGACGAGGTTCCTCACGGCATTGCTGTTACAATAGAGACAATGCGCATGAGAGAGAAAAAAGAGCCTGATCCTAAACCCAAGAAAAAGAGACATCAGCATCCGCCAAAGAAGAGCAAGCTTGAAAATATGAATAATGAGCAGATTTTATCGCTTAATAATGCGGATGAAGAAGACGGGCCTGTAATATTAAATACCGGTTTTGCTGATGAACCTGATGAAAGCTATGATCCTGAGGGAATCATGGATATTGAAGCTACAATTATCTGTGAAAGAGATTCCCATAAGGGAATAGTCATAGGAAAAGGCGGCGCAATGCTTAAGAAAATTGGATCTGCTGCCAGAAAAGACATAGAGGAACTGGTCGGATGCAGGGTCAATTTGCAGCTCTGGGTTAAGGTCAGGAGAGACTGGCGTGATGACAAAACTCAGCTTAAGAGCTTTGGGTACGATATTAGATCCCTCCGGGATTAAGGTAATTTATGGAAGATTTTATAACTTTACGGGGAATTGTCCTAAAACATGCTCCGGTGGGGGATTATGACTGGAGCGTTACTATATTTACCTCTGACAAGGGAAAGATAACAGCCTTTGCAAGAAGTGCAAGAAAGCCCGGAAATAAGCTTTCCGGATGTGTGGAACCTTTCTGCTTTGGAACTTTTAAATTATTTGTCGGGAGAAATTCGTACACAATTATTGAAGCAGATATAGAAAACTATTTTGAAGGCTTTAGAGGGGATCTGGAAGGTGCCTGTTACGGCACCTTTTTTCTTGAACTGGCATCCTTCTATACGAGAGAAAACAATGAAGATGTGGAGCTTTTAAATCTTTTGTACGTGTCATTGAAAGCTCTTTTGAAGGAAAACATAAATAACAGACTGGCCAGATGTATCTTTGAACTAAGGGCACTTAAGATTGAAGGAGAATATCCGGGAATCCCCGAAAACGAAAGGCTTTTAGAGAGCACAAGATATGCAATGCGGTTTATTACAGAAAGTCCGCTTAATAAGCTCTTTTCTTTCAGCTTAAGTCCGGAGGTTCTCGATGAACTTGATATGATAACACGCAGATACAGAGCGATGTTTATTGACAGACCGCTTAAGAGTCTTGAGATGTTAAGCGCTATTGAAAAAGAATAATGATTTGGCTATAATATCTTTGTTTTATTTTTTGTTATGAGGAATAAGGGGCAGTGGCTAAAACACAATACGGTACAAACAAAATTAAAAAAATAACAGCAGCTGCTGCATTTGTCAGCGTTTTTGCTCTATTTGTCTGTGGATGCGGAGCAAAAAAGCCCTCTGAGACACAGCTGTCAATCAGTAAGGATGGCGTGATAACCAGTTCTCTTGCGGAGCATTTTGACAAGGAGTATTACTCACTTTCTGAGCTTGAGGACATGGCTGCAGATGAAATTTCCTATTATAATTCGGAGTACAGCTCTCCTAAGATCAACCTTTTACAGTCGGAAGTTTCTGAGGACGGAAATGTTCTTTTGTCAATCAGCTATAACAGTTACATTGACTATGCGCATTTTAATCAGCTCACTTTTTACTATGGTACAGTGGCTGATGCTGCCGATAAGGGATTTTCGGTGGCGGGAGATCTGGTGGATTCCAAGGGAGAGACCATCTCTTTTGACAATGTGGATGACATAAGTGACAGACACATCATCATAACGGGGGATAAAGTGACAATTGCTGCCCCGTACAACATTTCATATATGACCAAGGGAGTTGTTTTAAAAGATAAAAAAGAAGCTGACCTGTCCGGAGTATCAACGGATATTGTGCAACTGCTTCTTTCAAAATAATTATTTATTGTATTAACAGGAGTGGAGGATTATGGAAGCTAACGCAAAAACAATGGACAAAATTGTGGCTCTGGCAAAGGCAAGGGGCTTTGTTTATCCCGGATCAGAGATTTATGGAGGACTTGCCAATACCTGGGATTACGGAAACCTTGGTGTAGAGTTCAAGAATAATGTTAAAAAAGCCTGGTGGCAGAAATTCGTACAGGAAAACCCATACAATGTAGGTGTTGACTGTGCTATTTTGATGAATCCCCAGACATGGGTTGCCTCAGGTCATCTTGGCGGCTTCTCAGATCCTCTTATGGATTGTAAGGAGTGTCATGAAAGATTCAGAGCAGACAAGATTATTGAGGATTTTGCTGCAGAAAACGGTATTACTCTTGAGACTTCAGTTGACGGCTGGTCACATGAGGAGATGGAGAACTTCATAAAAGAACACAGTGTTCCATGTCCATCCTGTGGAAAGCACAACTTTACCGGAATCAGAGAATTTAACCTTATGTTCAAGACTTTCCAGGGCGTAACAGAGGATGCTAAGGACACAGTATACCTTCGTCCTGAGACAGCACAGGGTATCTTTGTTAACTTCAAGAACGTTCAGCGTACTTCACGTAAGAAGGTTCCTTTTGGTATTTGCCAGATCGGTAAGAGCTTCCGTAATGAGATCACTCCCGGTAACTTCACTTTCCGTACAAGAGAGTTTGAGCAGATGGAGCTTGAGTTCTTCTGCAAGCCCGGCACACAGACCGAGTGGTTCGAGTACTGGAGAAAGACCTGCTACGAGTGGCTTCTTTCACTTGGAATAAAGAAAGAGCACTTAAGACTTCGTGACCATGATCCTGAGGAGCTTTCATTCTACTCAGATCATACAACAGATATTGAGTATGCTTTCCCATTCACCGATTGGGGCGAGCTTTGGGGAATTGCATCAAGAACAAACTACGACCTTACAAGACACCAGGAGACATCCGGTGAGCCTATGGATTACTTTGATGATGAGACAAACGAGAAGTATATCCCATATGTTGTTGAGCCATCACTTGGTGCAGACCGTGTAACTTTAGCGTTCCTCTGCGAGGCATATGACGAGGAGAACATCGGAACAGAAGAAAAGCCTGATATGCGTACAGTTCTTCATTTCCATCCTGCACTTGCTCCTGTAAAGATCGGTATTCTTCCTCTTTCAAAGAAGCTCAATGAGGGTGCGGAGAAGATCTATGCACATCTTTCCAAGAAGTATAACTGCGAGTTTGATGATCGTGGAAATATCGGTAAGAGATATCGTCGTCAGGATGAGATTGGGACACCATTCTGCGTAACATATGACTTTGAGTCCGAAAATGACAATATGGTAACAGTAAGATTCAGAGACAGCATGGAGCAGGAGAGAATTGCCATTGATCAGCTCGATGCATTCTTCTCAGATAAATTTGACTTTTGATATTCTGGAGGATAAACAATGAGACAATTTACAGCTAATGAACTGCGCAAGGCTTGGAAGCAGTTTTATATTGACAGAGGACACGTGGATTGCGGCGCTGTTTCACTAGTTTCTGACGGCTCTACCGGTGTTATGTTCAATGTTGCCGGAATGCAGCCGCTTATGCCATATCTTCTCGGCAAAAAACATCCTATGGGAACACGTCTTTGCAATGTTCAGGGATGCGTTCGTACAAACGATATTGATTCAGTAGGCGATAAGAGCCACGGTACATTCTTTGAGATGATGGGAAGCTGGTCTTTGGGCGACTACTTCAAAAAAGAGCGCTGCCAGTGGAGTTTCGAGCTTCTTACTGAGCTCTTTGGATTTGACAGAGATCACCTTGCAGCTACTGTTTTTGCCGGTGACGATAATGCTCCAAGGGATGAAGAAGGCGCAAAGTATCGTATTGAATCAGGATTTAAGCCTGAAAATATTTTTTATCTTCCTGCAGAGGATAACTGGTGGGGGCTTGAATATGGTCCCTGCGGCCCTGACAGTGAGATGTTTTATGTAAAAGATGTTCCTGATTGCGGACCAAACTGTGGACCGGGATGTCACTGTGGCAAATATACAGAGATTGGTAACGATGTTTTCATGCAGTATGAGAAGCATCATGACGGACATCTTACACCACTTTCACAGAAAAACGTTGATACCGGATGGGGCCTTGAGCGTATTCTTGCTTTCTTAAACGGTGTTGATGATGTTTATAAGATTGATCTTCATGCACCTGTAATTGCATATATTGAAAAAGAGAGCGGAGTTAAGTATGAGTCTGATGAGAAGACCACAAGATCTATGAGAATTCTTGCAGACCACACACGTACTGCTGTAATGCTCATCGGTGATGAAGCAAAGCTCCTTCCTTCAAATACAGGTGCAGGATACATCTTAAGAAGACTTATCCGCCGCGCTGTAAGACATGCAAGGAATCTCGGACTTAACAAGCAGCAGATTCTTGGTGTGGCACAGATCTATATTGATGAGTACAAGGAAAGTTATGAACACCTTAATAAGAACATCAAGTTTGTTCTTACAGAGCTTGAGAGAGAGATCACTCGTTTCGAGTCTACTCTTGAGAACGGCATGAAGGAGTTCAAGAAGATTCTTGATGCTACTTCAGCTGCCGGTAAAAAGGAAATCGAAGGAAAGGATGCTTTCTTCCTTTACGATACATTTGGATTCCCTGTGGAGCTTACAGTTGAGCTTGCGCAGGAGGAAGGTTTTAGTGTAGATGAGAAGGGCTTTGCAGCTTCTATGGAAGAGCAGAAGCAGAAGGCAAGAGAAAATCAGAACTTCTCAGCAAATCTTTCCACAGGAGTGGGAGTATTTGACAGCCTTGATGAGTCTGTAAAGTGCGAATTCCTTGGTTATGAGGCACTTGGCTGTGATGGCAGTATTGTTGCTATGGCTGACGGAGAGGCTCTTGTAAATGAGCTGAAAGAAGGCCAGCAGGGCAGCATTATTACAGACAGAACAACCTTCTATGGCACAATGGGTGGCCAGGTTGGTGATATTGGTGAAATCCTTGGAACAGACGGTTCTAAGTTTGAAGTTGCTGAGACAATTCATGTTGCAGGTGGAAGAACAGCTCATGTAGGTAAGGTTGTAACAGGAACTTTCAAGACTTCTGACAAGGTATCTCTTAATGTGGATGCTGAGAACAGAGCGAAGACATGTCGTAACCATTCAGCTACTCACCTTCTTCAGAAGGCTCTTCAGGAGGTTCTTGGTGACGGTGTTGAGCAGGCCGGTTCTTATCAGGATCCTGACAAGACAAGATTTGACTTTAGCTATCATCAGGCTATGACAGCTGAAGAGATTCAGAAGGTCGAGACTATAGTAAATAACAAGATTTTAGAGGCACTTCCTGTAGTTACCAAGGAGATGTCTATAGAGGATGCTAAAAAGACCGGAGCAATGGCCCTTTTTGGTGAAAAGTACGGCGATGTTGTAAGAGTAGTAAACATGGGCGATTACTCAATCGAGCTTTGCGGTGGTACACATGTTGCCAATACAAGCCACATCGGACTTTTCAAGATTGTTTCAGAGAGCGGAGTTGCTGCAGGTGTTCGCCGTATCGAAGCTCTTACGGGAAACAATGCAAGAGAGTACTACAAGAATGTAGAGGGATCTCTTCACGAGGCAGCCAAGATGCTCAAGGCTAATCCTTCAGACATCACAGCTCAGATCAAGAAGCTTCAGGAAGAACTCAAGGCCCTTAAGAGTGAGAATGAGTCACTTAAGAGTAAGGAAGCTCAGGCAGCTCTTGGCGATGTAATGGATCGGGTTAAGGAAATCAAGGGAGTTAAGCTTCTTGCTACATCAGTTAAAGGTGTAGACATGAACGGACTTCGTGACCTTGGCGATCAGCTTAAGACCAAGCTTGGAGACGGAGTTGTTGTGCTCATATCCGAAGCTGACGGCAAAGTAAATCTTGTTACAATGGCTACAGATGGAGCAATAGCTCTTGGAGCCCATGCAGGAAATCTTGTAAAAGCTATTGCACCAAAGGTTGGCGGTGGCGGCGGTGGCCGTCCAAATATGGCTCAGGCCGGAGGTAAGAATCCTGCAGGCATTCCTGATGCTCTTGCAGAGGCAGAGAGTGTTCTCTTATCTCAGATTCGCTGATCAGTAAAAAATATTTCGTAAAATGCTTGACGAGATATGATTTTGTGTTATAATTATTCGTGTTATGTGAGTTTATAGGCTCAAAGCATAATAAATAACCCAATCAGTCATGTACTTGAAGGGACTGAAGGGAGGGTAAGAGTAGAGATGTCAACTGTAATTGTTAAAGAAAACGAGACTTTGGATAGCGCACTGCGTCGTTTTAAGAGAAGTTGCGCAAAGGCTGGTATCCAGCAGGAGATTCGTAAGAGAGAACATTACGAGAAGCCAAGCGTAAGACGCAAGAAGAAGTCTGAGGCAGCAAGAAAGCGCAAATATAACTAAATCAATCAGTAAAAAGTCCTTGGTTTATCCGGGGACTTTTTTATTGCTTTTTTCAGAAATAAAAAAGTCATGTTTTTGCAGGGATTGAAATTATTCGAAAAATAACCGTTTGTATGATAAAATACAATTTGTTACGTTCTTTGATATAGAAAGAGTTTTATATGTGGATATATATTTTAATAGCGATTGTATTGATCGTAATAGTATCTATTCTTGTTATATATCATGATACCCATACTTTTGTGGTCAGAAATTATGAGGTTACTACTGATAAGATAAAAGGTGAATACACTTTTGCCCTTTTGTCGGATCTGCATGGCTATGTGTTTGGAAATAACAATGATACTCTGATAAAGGCAGTACTTGATTCGAAACCTGATGCCGTTCTCTGTGCAGGAGATATGTTTACAGGACATTATGAAAAAGGCAGGATCAACTATGAACCCGGACTTCATCTTTTGTCCGAGCTGGCAAAGACCTGCCCTGTCTATATGGCAAACGGCAATCATGAAAATAAGATTAAGACAACCACAAGCGTCTTCGGAAATTTTTACGACAGGTACAGGAGCAAATTGCAAAGAGCAGGGGTAAAAGTTCTTGAGAATGACAGCTGTAAAATAGAAGGCACCAATATAAGAGTGACAGGGCTTGAACTTAGTCATGATTATTTCAGCAAGGTCATTATGACCAAGATGGAAGATGGCGTTGTGGACAGGTATGTGGGCAAAAGTGACAGCTCCGAATATCAGGTACTTATAGCACATAACCCTTTGTATTTCCCTAAATATGCTGAATGGGGCGCGGACCTGACTGTTTCGGGTCATGTTCATGGGGGAATTGTAAGGCTTCCTTTTTTAGGAGGAGTTATTTCTCCGGCAATAGTTCTTTTCCCAAAATATGATGGCGGAAAATTTGAAATTGATGATAAGAAAATGATACTGAGCAGAGGACTTGGCACTCACAGCATACATGTGAGAATGTTCAATCCTTGCGAGCTTTGTATCATTCACGTTAGAGGAGTTTGATTAAATGTCGTTGGAAGTAAAGCTTCAGGTTTTTGAAGGGCCGCTTGACCTTTTGCTTCACCTGATAGATAAGAACCAGATAGATATATATGATATTCCGATTGCCAATATTACTGAGCAGTATATGGCTTATATAGGTGCGATGCAGAGAGACGACATGGAAGTTACCAGTGAATTTCTTGTGATGGCAGCGACTCTTATTGATATCAAGTGTAAAATGCTCCTTCCGAAGGAGGTTAATGAGGACGGAGAGGAAGAGGACCCAAGAGCTGAGCTTGTTGAGAAACTTCTGGAATATAAGATGTACAAGTATATGGCCTATGAACTCAAGGACAGACAGCTTGATGCAGGTCTTTCCTGGTACAGGGACAGGAATATTCCACAGGAAGTCAAGGACTATGAGATTCCGCTTGATCTCTCTGAACTGATCGGGGATGCAACTCTGACAAAACTTAACGAAATATTCCAGGATCTGCTAAAAAGGCAGGAAGATAAGGTTGACCCGATACGTAGTAAATTCGGTAATATTGAGAAAGAAGAAGTTGATATGGATGCCAAGACGCTTTATATCAGGGCGTACATCAGAGAACATTCACGTTTTTCTTTCAGACAGCTTTTGGAGAAGCAACACAATAAGACAGAGATCATCGTCACTTTCCTTGTAATGCTTGAAGAGATCAAGCTTGGAGAGATCGAGATAGAACAGGATTCTACCTTTGGCGATATTATGATAACATCAAGGAAGGCAAGTTAAAATGACAAGAGAAGAAGGCGCAGCCATAGTTGAAGCAATTCTTTTTACAATGGGTGATTCTGTTGAAATCAGTGCACTTGCTAAGGCTATAGAAACAGATGTCAAAGAAGTAAAAGGCTTTATAGAATACCTAAAAGAAAAATACGAGAAAAACGACAGCGGAATAGGCATTGTGGAACTGGAAAAAGCTGTTCAGCTCTGCACCCGTAAAGAGATGTACGAATATCTTGTAAAGATTGCAAAAGCTCCGAAGAAAGCAGTTCTTACGGATTCACTGATGGAGACATTGTCAATCATAGCTTATAAGCAGCCTATTACCAGGCTTGAAGTGGAGAAAATCCGTGGAGTGAATTCCGATCATGCGGTTAACAGGCTTGTGGAATTCGGACTGGTTCAGGAGCTTGGAAGACTTGATGCTCCGGGAAGACCTCTTTTGTTTGGAACGACTGAAGAATTCCTTAGAAGTTTTGGAGTAAAGAGTCTGGAAGATCTTCCGTCTATAGGCGCTGTGCAGGTTGAGGAATTTAAGGCTCAGGCCGAACAGGAAGTTAACGTCAAACTGGATATTTAATGGCAAAATAAACGGTAAGAACATTACGATTTAATGAAAATTCCGCACATTTAATCAATAATTAATATACAATTCTCAAAACATAGGGAAAATGCTGATTTTTTTATGCATTTTTCCTTTTTTTTGCGGTAATTTATGATATACTATATTCTGACTTATGTTGCGGTATTAGCGACTATTCAGTGCCGGATATGTAGCAGGATTGACTTACATGGATGAACATGGAAGCAGAAGATATGATTACATTTCAGACATGGCTCTGAATAATATAATAACTTTTTACGGAGGTAAACAAATGAGTAGTTCTTCACAAGCGAGACAAAGGATCAATGCTTTGCTCGATGAAAACAGTTTCGTTGAAATTGGCGCTCTTGTGACAGCCAGAAACACAGATTTCAATCTGAAACAGGAAGAAACACCATCTGACGGCGTTGTTACCGGATATGGTGTGATCGATGGCAATCTGGTTTATATCTATAGCCAGGATGCATCAGTGCTTGGTGGATCTATCGGCGAGATGCATGCCAAAAAAATCGTTCGCCTGTATGATCTGGCTATCAAGACAGGCTCACCTGTAATCGGTCTTATTGATTCTACAGGAATTCGTCTGCAGGAGGCAACAGATGCGCTTAATGCTTTTGGCGAAATCTATCTTAAGGAAGTGGAGGCTTCAGGAGTTGTTCCTCAGATCACAGTTGTCTTCGGTTCTTGTGGTGGCGGACTTTCTCTTATTCCTTCTCTTACAGACTTTACATTCATGGAGGCTGACAAGGCCAGACTCTTTGTGAATTCTCCTAACGCACTCGAAGGCAATTATAAAGAGAAGTGCGATACTTCATCAGCTAAGTGGCAGAGCTCTGAAACAGGCAATGTTGATGTTGTGGCAGATGAGGCTACAATTTATGCGCAGGTTAGGGAACTGGTTTCTCTTATTCCTTCAAACAATGAGGATGGAGATTCTTATCAGGAATGCGCTGATGACCTTAACAGAGTATGCGAGAACCTTGATGGAGCCACAGCTGATCCGTCTGTTATTGCAAGACAGATTTCCGATAACGGCGTATTCTTTGAGACTAAGAGAGAATTCGCCAAGGATATGGTTACCGGATTTATCAGGCTTAACGGCGCTACTGTTGGTTTTGTTGCAAACAGAACAGCAGTATTTGATGAGAACGGCAAGGAAGCTGAGAAATTTACAGACAAGCTTTCTGCAAAAGCATGTGAGAAAGCAGCTGAGTTTGTAAACTTCTGTGATGCATTTGATCTCCCTGTTCTCACTCTTACAAATGCAACAGGATTTGGCACTTCAAAGTGTGATGAGAGACACGTTGCAAAGGCTGCCGGCAAGCTTGTATATGCTTTGGCAAATGCAACAGTCCCAAAGGTTAACCTGGTTACAGGTAAGGCTTTCGGAAGTGCATATGTAATTATGAACTCAAGAGCTATCGGAGCAGATGTTACATTCAGCTGGCCTGATGCTCAAATCGGAACTATGGATGCAAATCTTGCTGCTAAGATCATGTGCGATGGCAAGGATGCAGAGACAGTATCTAAGGCTGCTTCTGATTATGCTGCACTTCAGAACAATGTTAAGAGTGCTGCTGCAAGAGGCTATGTTGATGAGATAGTTGAGCCTGCTGATACAAGAAAGTATGTAATTGGCGCATTCGAAATGCTTTTTACAAAAAGAGATGAGCGTCCTGCTAAAAAACACGGCACAGTTTAATGAAGGGAGCACTCAAAATGAAACATAAAATGCTTGTTTTGGGCGTAATGCTTAGCTGCCTTCTTGGACTGACAGCCTGCGGTGAAAATGCAGAAATTAACACCGTTGAAGGAAGCAGGTATTCGTCTGATATATTTACAGCTGAAGCTTTAAAGACTTATGCTTCGACTATCGAGGACAACAACTTTGAGTATTGGTATCTTCAGGGAATTACTCCTGAGAACTTTGAAGACAAGCTTTACCTCGATATTGCGATGAGTACATCAGATGACAGGTATAATGTTCTTGCTAATGGTTACGAGAGCTGGTACAAGACTGTTGAAGATCTTGGATATTCAGACCTTTCAACCCTGCAGGATGATATCTATGTAAAAGATGTAACTTACCAGATCAATAAAGATGGTGTGCTGGTTGTGGATGCTAAGTTGGCAGGAACCAGTCATACCGCTGATATGGAAATTTATCTTACTAACAGAGGAGAACCTACAGATATAGGTGTAACTCTTAATAAGACATTAGGAGAAAAGCTTGAGAATGCCGGACTTAATACTCTTTTAGGCATGGGAATGGCTTTTGCGATCCTTATTATCATTTCACTTATCATTTCTCTTTTCCCTATCTTTATAGGCGGAGGCAATAAGAAAAAGAAAGAGAGTGACAAGGAAATTGCCGAAAAGGCAATGGATAATACAATCAGTCAGATTGCTGAGCAGGAAGAACTTGTTGGAGACACAGAGCTTGTTGCGGTAATTGCAGCAGCGATTGCAGCCTATGAGGGAAGTGGTTCAGCAGATGGCTACCGAGTAAGATCCATAAGAAAAGTAAACAATAATTGGAAAAAACACTAATAGATATCGGAGAGATCACAGAAGATGTGATCGTTGAAAGGAGAAACAATGAAGAACTATACAATAACCGTTAACGGAAACGTATATGATGTAACTGTAGAAGAAGGCGCAGGATCAGGAGCAGCTCCTGTTGTATCAGCTCCTGTTGTAAAAGCACCTGCAGCTCCTGCAAAGAAGGCATCTGCCGGTGCAGGATCAATCAAGGTTGAAGCCGGTGCTGCCGGTAAGGTTCTTAAGATCAATGCCAGCGTAGGTCAGGCAGTTAAGAAGGGTGATACAGTTGTTACTATCGAGTCAATGAAGATGGAGATTCCTATGGTTGCTCCTTCTGACGGAACTGTTGCAAGTATTGATGTTGCTGCCGGAGATGCTGTTGAGGCAGGTGCATGCCTTGCTACTTTGAACTGATCTGTAGTCGGAGATAAATAGTTTTCATTACTTAAACTTGATTAGAAAACAGAAATGAGGATAAAAAATGGATTACATTGTTAATACATTATCTAATCTCTGGCATCAGACTGCATTTACAACAATGTCACCCGGTAACTATGTAATGATCGTAGTTGCACTGGTTTTTCTGTATCTTGCAATTGCCAAGGGATTTGAGCCTTTGCTTTTAGTGCCGATTTCTTTCGGTATGCTTCTCGTAAATATTTATCCGGATATTATGGCAGAGCCGGTAGGCGGTGCTGCCGGTGGACTTCTCCATTATTTCTATATCCTGGATGAGTGGGCTATTCTTCCTTCGCTTATTTTCATGGGCGTTGGTGCTATGACCGACTTCGGGCCCCTTATTGCTAACCCTATAAGTTTCCTTATGGGTGCAGCAGCACAGTTTGGTATTTTCGCAGCTTACTTTATTGCTATTGCACTTGGTTTTAACGATCAGGCTGCAGCAGCTATTTCAATCATCGGAGGAGCTGATGGTCCTACATCTATCTTCCTTGCAAGTAAGCTTCACCAGACTTCAATCCTTGGACCTATCGCTGTGGCAGCATATTCATACATGGCGCTGGTTCCAATGATCCAGCCTCCGATCATGAAGGCTCTTACTACACAGAAGGAGAGAACTATCAGAATGTCTCAGCTTCGTGAAGTCAGCAAGCTTGAGAAGATTCTTTTCCCTGTAGTTGTTACTATCGTCGTAAGTATGATTCTTCCTACAACAGCACCTCTTATCGGTATGCTGATGCTTGGAAATATCTTCAGAGAGTCAGGCGTTGTTCGTCAGCTCCAGGAAACAGCTTCTAATGCACTTATGTACATCGTAGTTATCCTTCTTGGTACTTCAGTTGGTGCTACAACAAGTGCTGAGGCTTTCCTTAATGTAACAACAATCAAGATCGTAGTACTTGGTCTTTGCGCATTCGCTATTGGTACTGCAGCTGGATGCCTTCTTGGTAAACTCCTCTGCTTTATCACCGGCGGCAAGATCAATCCTCTTATTGGTTCAGCTGGTGTTTCAGCGGTTCCTATGGCTGCTCGTGTATCACAGAAGGTTGGTGCAGAATATGATCCATCAAACTTCCTTCTCATGCATGCTATGGGACCTAACGTTGCCGGAGTTATCGGAACAGCCGTTGTTGCCGGAACTTTCATGGCAGTATTTGGCGTATAATTTTAAGTCATGCGAATTTATACCTTAATCGAAACTATATAAATTTGAAAGGAAGAATAAAGATATGGCAGAATTACAAAAGAAACCGGTTCGTATCAATGAGACTGTTCTGCGTGATGCTCATCAGTCACTTATCGCAACAAGAATGCCTACCGAGATTATGTTGCCAATCATCGATACAATGGACAAGGTTGGATATAATGCGGTAGAGTGCTGGGGCGGTGCTACATTTGATGCCTGCATGAGATTCCTTAAGGAAGATCCGTGGGAGAGACTTAGAAAGCTCAGAGCCGGCTTTAAGAACACCAAACTTCAGATGCTCCTTCGTGGTCAGAACATTCTTGGTTACAAGCACTATCCTGATGATGTAGTAGACTATTTTGTTCAGAAGTCTATTGCCAACGGTATTGATATTATCAGAATTTTTGACTGTCTTAACGACCTTAGAAACCTTGAGGCTTCTGTTAAGGCTTGTAAGAGAGAGGGCGGCCATGCTCAGATCGCTCTTGCATATACACTTGGAGATGCTTATACAGAAGAATACTGGATGAACATTGCCAAGGATATTGAGAACATGGGTGCAGATTCAATCTGCATCAAGGATATGGCAGGACTTCTCCTTCCATATGAGGCAGAGAAGCTTGTTAAGGCTCTTAAGAGTGCTACAAGCCTTCCTATTAACCTTCATACACACTATACATCCGGTGTTGCCAGCATGACATACATGAAGGCAGCTGAGGCCGGTGTTGATATTATTGACTGTGCTATTTCTCCATTTGCTCTTGGTACATCACAGCCTGCAACAGAAGTTATGGTTGAAGCCTTTAAGGGACAGCCTTTCGAGACAGGACTTGATCAGAAGCTTCTTGCTAAGATTGCTGATCACTTCAGACCATACAGAGAAGAGTGCCTTGCCAGCGGACTTATGGATCCAAAGGTTCTTGGTGTTAATATCAAGACTCTTATGTATCAGGTTCCGGGCGGAATGCTTTCCAACATGGTTTCACAGCTTAAAGAGCAGAACGCAAGCGACAAGTATGATACAGTGCTTGAGGAAATCCCACAGGTTCGTAAGGACTTTGGTGAGCCACCTCTTGTTACACCTTCATCACAGATCGTTGGTACTCAGGCCGTTATGAACGTGCTTATGG
>SVFZ01000124.1 GCA_015056585.1 Butyrivibrio sp.
TCAGCTGGTTCTTTTCCCACTGAACAATGGGGCGACAAATGTCTACTATGTTCTGGTACTTGCCTACATAGCAACATTTGGTTCAAACGTGCTTGGGCTTGGAGTTTTGTTTGCTTCAGTGATGGTTACGGGAATGAGGGTATTTGATGCTTTTACAGACCCGATAATCGGAGCACTTATGGACAGGACCAACGGTAAGTTTGGTAAGTTCAGACCCTTTATGGTCATAGGAAATCTGATAATGGCACTCAGCATTATCACCATGTATGTGATAACACCGGGAATCCCGGAATCCATGATGGGACTTAGGTATGCAGCCTTTGTAGGACTATATGCAATCTGGGTTATCGGATACACTTTCCAGACATCCTGCACAAGAGCCGGACAGACAGTCCTTACTTCAGATCCTAATCAGAGACCACTGTTCACCATTTTCAATACAGTCGGCTCTCTCGCCGGAATGGGTGTCATGCAGTTCCTTGCTCCAATCATCAGGGCAAACGTTGCAGATTACTCTAAGGCAGAGTTTTACAAAGTTCTTACACCAATTGGAATTACGGTATCAATTCTTTTGACTATCCTTGCAATTATCGGTATCTGGGAAAAAGACCAGCCGAAGTACTTCGGAATCGGAGGCAGCAAGCAGGATAAAGTAAAGATCTCCGAATACATCGAGATCATCAAAAACAACAGCCCTATGAAGAGGCTGATGATTGCAGGAGCAGGCTGCAAGCTGGCCCTTTCGATCGCAACAAACACTACGGTTTTGTGCATGCTCTACGGATCAATGATGGGCAACTATGATGGTCTTTACCTTCCGATGATGATAGTTGGTTATATTTTCTCGGTTCCATTCTTTGTCCTTACAGTAAGGACCAGCCAGAAGAAGGGACAGAGAGCATCACTCCTTAGATATGTATCTCTGGCACTCATCTGCTATGTGGGAGTACTTGCTCTTGTCCTTGCATGGAAGCTGGATGTACCGGCACTTAACCTTGTGCTTATATCAAACGGAAAATTCAGTATAAACCTTTATACGGTTTTATTCATATTATTCTTTGGAGTTGGATATGGAGCCTATTACTCCACAGCAGATATGCCAATTCCAATGGTAGCTGACTGTTCAGACTATGAGACCTACAGATCCGGAAAATATATTCCGGGAATAATGGGAACTTTGTTCTCATTGGTAGATAAGCTTGTTTCTTCTTTATCTGCCACAGTTGTCGGAATAGCTGTAAGCTTTATCGGAATCAAGTCTCTTCCAACTGCAGAGACGCCCTTTGCACCGGGGATGAATGCAGTTGTTATCATACTTTTTTGCATAGTACCAATGATTGCCTGGGTTATCACGATCATAGCCATGAAGGGCTACATTCTCACAGGGGATGAGATGAAGAAGATTCAGGATGTCAACCAGAAGCGTAAAAAAGCCATTGCAGAAGGTATGAGTATCGAGAAGGCAATGAAAGAATTCACCTGATAAGTGAAATCAAAAGGCAATGGAAGAGTATAGAAAAACCAGGAGGAAAAAACATTGAAAAAGACAGGACTTTTCAGGGGCATGGCCGCTGTGACGACATTTCTTTTGTCTGTTTCCGTTATTGCGGGAAACACATTGGAGTCATTTGCATCTACTATTGACACTGCCCTTGGAACACAGAGTGAAATGATGGTAACAGATGACAAGGATGCCGTGTATGACAAGTTTACACCACCGGCAAATCTGCTTAATGAGGATGGGACGGGCAATTCTCATGCACTCATTCAGGCAGCCATCGATCTTAACAGACAGCAGGCAGCAGAGGGATCAGTTCTTTTAAAGAACAATGGAGTACTTCCACTCGCAAGCGGATCTAACGTTTCATTATTCGGAATCCGTTCTCAGGTGCCGATCCTTGGATCAAGCTTTGGTGTTAAGGCTTGCGGAGGATTTATTAATCTTGATGAAGCACTTCAGAATAACGTTACAGATTTTGCTAATCATATCACAACTTCTCTTTCACAGAACTGGGCAACAGGCCAGGTTGAGAGAGGATATACAACTGATGGATGGTCAGGAGACGAGTTTGAGTTTGACGGTGCAGGCTTCAAAGTAAATCCTACTATGACATCAATCTATACAAAGCTTAACGAGACTTATCTTCACACAGAAAATGCAGGCCCTTCCGAAGAGTACGATCCGGGTGAGCCATCTGTAAAAGAGATTGAGTCAGTAAATGCTTCTTACAAGGACAGCTTTGCAAAGTATGGCGATGCAGCTATCGTTGTTATCGGAAGACCAAGCGCAGAGAGTGAAGACTATCTTCCGGGCGGAATTGTTTCAGGCCTTGGAGCAGAGGAGCCTCTCGCACTTACAACAAATGAAAAAGATATGATTGCTCTTGCAAAAGAGTGCAGTGACAAGGTTATCGTTCTTGTTAACAGCGCTTCTGCAGTAGAGATCGGAGATCTTAAGGACGATGCGGATATCGATGCGATCCTCTGGATCGGTGCACCCGGCTCATACGGAATGCTCGGTGTTGCAGATATCCTTAGCGGAAAGGTAAGCCCTTCAGGCGGACTTGCAGATATTTTCCCTACATATAACCTTTCAGCACCTGCTATGCAGAACATGGGTAACTTCTCTTACAAGAATGCAGCTGATGTTATCACAAGAGAAAACAGCAGCAACTACATCATTGAGGCTGAAGGCATCTATGTTGGATACAGATACTACGAGACCAGATATTATGATGCTGTTCTTGGACAGGGCAATGCTGCATCAAAGGCAGGAACCTATGCTTCAAAGGGCAATTGGAACTACGATGATGAAGTAGCGTACGGCTTTGGCTACGGTCTCTCATACACTACATTTGATATGGAGTTCGACGGAGAGCCTGTAATCGAGGTTTCCAAGGAAGGCGATGTTACAACAGCTACTGCAACCTTCAATGTAAAGGTCACAAATACAGGTAAGGTAGCAGGTAAAAAGAGCGTTCAGATCTACGGACAGGCTCCTTATGAGCAGGGGGGAATTGAAAAGAGTGCAATTGTTCTTCTTAACTATGGAAAGACCGGTACTCTTCAGCCCGGCGAGTCAGAGACTGTTTCTGCAAAGGCTGATCTTCAGTACATTGCAACTTACGACAGCTCTTTTGACAACGGAGACGGAACAAAGGGAACATATATCCTTGATCCCGGAACATACTATTTTGCATTCGGTAACGGTGCACATGATGCCCTCAACAATATCATGGCTCTTCAGAATGTAGATGCAGCAAGCCTTGTGGGCGATGCTAATCCTGCATATGCATTCCAGACAGAGATCACAGAGGACGTTATTTCAAGAACAGCATTTGCTTATTCAAAGACAGGAGACAAGATCTCTAACCAGCTTGATTATGCTGACTGGAACTATTTCCAGGACGGTGAGGTTACATACCTTAGCCGTGCTGACTGGGAGAATACATATCCCAAGACTTACAGCGATATGACTCTTACAGACCAGGGACTTATCGATTACTTAAACGGTAAGTACTATACACTTAAGACAGATGATGATACATCAGACATCAAGTGGGGCGTTGACTCTGACCTCATGTTCTATGAGATGGCAGGCGCATCCTTTGACGATGAAAAGTGGAATGAGCTTCTTGATAAGATGTCTCTTGAAGAGGCTCAGTATATTGCAACTTTTGGTGGCCCAAGTATTCCCGGAGCATCATCAATCGGAACTGTTGAAACTTACATGACAGAGAATGCCGGAAACGGTATTGCGGTTAACCTCAATGCGTCAAAAGACACTGAGGCTCCATGGAACATCAAGAGCGATGATCCAAATGGAAACTGGCATCCTGAAGTATTCGGCAGCAGCCCTCTTACAGCAGCTGCATTTAACCCTGAACTTTCCTATGCTCTTGGTGAGTTCATCGGAATCGAGTCACTCTTTACAGGTATCCCGATCCTTTGGGGTCCTGGACTTAACACACACCGTCATGCATACAACGGACGTAACGGTGAGTACTATTCTGAGGATCCTATCCTTTCAGGATATACAGCAATGGAATTTGCAATCGGAGCACTTAACTATGGTCTTATCGCAGCACCTAAGCACTATGCGTTCAACGACCAGGAAACTAACAGAGCAGGCGTTGCTCCTTTCATGACTGAGCAGAGAGCCCGTGAAGTTGAGCTTAGAGCATACCAGATCGCATTCGAAGCAACAAAGTATGACACAGATTCTTATGACGCAGGTATGAGAGGCCTTATGGTATCCTTCTCAAAGATCGGACCTGTTGAGTGTACTGTAAGTACAGGACTTATGACAGAAATCCTCAAGAAAGAGTGGGGCTTCACAGGATATGCAGTAACTGATATCTATGATGATTTTGATCTCTACACATCAGTTCTTACATCAGGTGCAACCTGCTACGATACAAGAGGTATGTCAGGCTTCTATACAGATACAACTCTTGACAGCCCAAGATTTGCAAACCAGGCTGACGGCGCAGCTATCAGTGCCACCGTATTTGCAGGTGATGCAAATGCTCAGCAGGCGGTAAAAGAGTCTGCACATAACGTACTTTATGCAATCGCATCCAGTAACCTTATGAACAGATACAATGCAACAACTCATGTAGTTAAGCTTAACACATGGTGGAGAACAGCATATAGAACAGCAATCGGAGTTTGCGCTGCTCTTACAGCTATCTTTGCTGTATTGTATATTCTTTCAAAGAGAAAAGAGAAGGAGGCGTAATAATGGCAGACTTTATGAAAAAGCAGAGCGTTGGAGCTTACTTTAATATGATTGCAGCAGTACTCGGCGTTGTCGGAATTGTTGCAGCAGTTATCTGCAGCAATATGACAGTTACCTATGCACTTGGCAATCTTGGAACAGTTATAGCACTTGGATGCTGTGGAACTATTTTGGCAGTTCTTGCAGTAGTACTTCCAAATAAGTTTGGAAACCATGATATTCTTGGCACTATTTCAGTTTTGGGAGCGATAGCTCTTTTCACTACAGCATTTGGAAAGATCCTTTCAGAGAGAATCCTTCTCATCGCAGGACTTTTCAGCTACGACTCAGTTAATACTGTAGGCTGGCAGGTATTTGGCGCAACAGTAGTTGCATTTGCAGGTTTTATTGTGGGAGCACTTGTTCTTATAATCGGTGCCTTCACCCGTTCTGTAAAGGAAAACGCATAA
>SVFZ01000093.1 GCA_015056585.1 Butyrivibrio sp.
TACACAGGGAACTCTTGAAGGAGATATCGTTCCTGGAGATATCACATTCTACAGACTTCAGAGCACATCTGACAACCACCTTCGTGCTTATGTTGCACAGGGCGAAGTTCTTAACGTTCCTACAAGATCATTCGGTGGTATCGGTGTATTCGCTATTCCTGAGATGGGCAGATTCTACAGACACGTACTTATCCAGGGCAACTTCCCTCACCATGGCGCAGTTGCATTTGGTCACTTCGGAAAGGCTCTCTTCGAAGTATTCAAGTATGTTGGAGCAGAGACAATCGGCTACAACCAGCCTGCATCTCTTCCATACCCAACAGAGAATCCATTTGCATAATTCGAAATGGTCGCTGAAACAATTGCAGAAGAAACTTGTTTTAGCTGCATAATGATTTGATCAGATAATGCGTTGCCAAATGATTTGATTTTAAAATGACAGGAAAATGTTTTGTTTCTTGATAATCGGGAAATGAAATGTTTTCCTGTTTTTTATGTGAATTAATTGTTTATAACTATTTAGCTTGTTAGCTGTAGATGACTTATTAGGCCATTGGCAATGCAGCACATTAAGCTTTTGATTTTTGCATTGGCGACATAATACCATTATGCTGAAAATGTAGGGCTTAGTATTACTGACATTTTAAAAATAATAACAAGTATTGTGTACAGATACATTTGGTATTATTTTTTGTTATAAAAAGACTTACTATTGATCGCAAAATAATACCAAGAGTCTGGGAATAAATAGTATTGGTATTATTATTTTGATATTAAAAGCTTTATTATTGAATGCAAAATAATACTAAGAGACTGAGTATGAAGACTTTGGTATTACTTTTTTCTTTTTCGCTGATTAAAAAATAAAGATTTGTTATACCAAAATCTTATAATCAAAAGATAAGTGAACTGCCTTTGCCATGTGATAATATGTTGCTATAGGCATGAAATAAAAAGGATCTTATAAAGCAAAAAAACACAGGAGAAGATCAAAAATGAAAATCGTCATTGCAGATAAAGACAGCGTCGGAAATGATATGGACTACAGTATCTATGAGGAACTGGGAGAAGTAACCTATTACGACGACAAGATAACAGATGAAAATGCAAAAGAAAGGCTTGCGGGAGCGGAAGTTCTTGTAATAAACAAGAGCCAGATAACTGAAAAGATACTTGATGCAGCACCGGATCTCAAGCTCATCTGTGAATTTGCTACAGGGTTTGACAATGCAAATGTTCCGGCCTGCAACGCTCACGGGGTAAAGGTCGCCAACATAGCAGGCTATTCAACACCATCTGTTGCGCAGCATACTTTCGCACTTCTCTTTTACCTTATGGAGAGCATGAAGCATTACGATGAATTTGTTAAGAGCGGCGACTATGCGAACCAGTCGCACTTCTGCTGTCTGGACATTCCTTTTCACGAGCTTGAAGGAATGACCTACGGAATAGTCGGTATGGGCAATATAGGGAGAAAAGTAGCGCAGATAGCTACAGCCTTTGGGGCAAAAGTAATTTTCTATGCATCCTCCGGACACAGCGACTGCACTGATTATGAGCAGGTCAGCTTTGACGAGCTACTTGAGAGATCTGATGTCATTTCTCTTCACTGTCCTCTCAGCGACAAGACGAGAAATCTTTTTGATAAAAAAGCTTTTGACAAGATGAAGAGATCAGCTATTCTTATAAATGTTGCAAGAGGAGCGGTTGTGTGTGAGCAGGATCTTTACGATGCTCTTACTCAAGGCAAGATCAAGGCAGCAGGGCTTGACGTTCTAAGCCCGGAGCCTATGGCCAAGGATTCCCCTCTTTTGAAGATTCAGGACAGCACAAAGCTTATGGTCACTCCGCATCTTGCCTGGGCCAGCACAGAGGCAAGGACAAGATGTCTTGAAGAAGTTAAGAAAAACATAATCGCTTTTCAGAATGGTGAGAGCAGAAATATCGTGAATCCTTGAGAATTGAAATCTTCAACGATATACTATGATATAAGAGGCTTGGAGGGAAACAAATGAGGAAAATTGAAGACTTATATTCAAATATGCAAAAAATTAAAGGTATCATAGCAATAGTCGGGGCAGCCGGAATGTTCACACTCATGAGTATCACAGCAGGTGCGACGGATACAGAGGCATCGCTTGAAGCGATTAGCGCTGGCAATCAGACAACAGCGGTAGATGCAATGGCTGTAAGCGGCAATCAGACAACAGCGGTAGATGCAACGTCTGTAAGTGGCGAACAGAACAATGTCGAAGCGGCTTCACAAACTCATAAGAAAGTTGCCTTTGAGTACAGGCAAAACAGTACTGTCAAGGGAACAGACCGTGTTGTGGAGACAAATCTTGACGGCCATTATTACGCCAGCGGTGTAGAGGGAATTGCCATGACTGATCAGGAGTGGAGCCTTCAGAAGGATGCCGGAATGGCTATAGTTGAGTACTTCTTTGTGACGACATGGGATATCACTCAGGACACAGCACCAAAAGCAGTCAATACATTCAGGATTGTAGCAGAATCCGAGCAGGCAGAGCTTGGTCCTGTTGTGCAGATAAACATACACAAGACATTCAACGGAGTAATGACTTCACTTGACGGAAACCCTGCGAAGGTTACAACAGTTATCGGCATTCCCGAGGATTTCAGGGAAGATGGTGCTCGCTATGCAGTGGTAAGCGTTAAGTCAGGGGGCTTCTTTGATATATTGCCTGATCTTGATGAGGATGATCTAACTGTGACATTTAAAGCAAATGCCGGAAACGGCGCTTACGCTATAATCAGATATTGATTTTTTATACAATACCTGATTTGTAACAAGTCCTGACAAGTAACAGTTCAAAAAATACCATTTTTATTGGCATGTAAGCCCTTACATATGACTATATAAAACGATACCATTTTATTGTAGGGTAATTAACCATTTAAGAAGTGAACAATAAAATGGAGGGACGGGTTATGAAGAATACTATAGTAGGGCAGTCAGGTGGACCAACAGCAGTTATTAATTCCAGTTTGGCCGGGGTTTTTGAAGCAGCAAGGAGCCGTGGATCAGAGCATGTCTTTGGTATGTGCAATGGCATACAGGGATTTCTGGAAGGCAGATATGTTGATCTTACGGAAAACTTCACGAAGCCAATGGATATAGAGCTTTTGAAACGAACACCTTCAAGTTATCTTGGAAGCTGCAGATACAAGCTTCCCGAGATCAAAGATGCCGGGGCGAAAGAGCTGTATGACAGTATTTTTGCCAGGCTTGATTCTATGAATATTGGATATTTCTTTTACATCGGCGGTAATGACAGCATGGATACAATTAATAAACTTGCTGCATACGGGGAAGAAAAGGAAAGTGATATACGTTTTATCGGTGTTCCCAAAACTATAGACAATGACCTCACAGTAACCGACCATACTCCAGGCTATGGCTCAGCAGCCAAGTATATAGGAGTAGTTATGAAAGAAATTATCAGAGATGCCACGGTTTATGGCACGAAGTACGTGACTGTTGTTGAAATAATGGGGAGAAATGCAGGATGGCTCACAGCAGCTGCAGCTCTTGCGAAGGGTTCGGATTGCGAAGGGGTCGATATGATCTGCCTTCCTGAGGTTCCCTTTAATGTAGAGCGATTTGTTGAGAAAGTTAAAAAGATACAGGAGTCAAAAAGCAGCATCGTGATCGCCGTATCAGAAGGCGTTAAGCTTGATGACGGGCGTTATGTATGTGAGCTTTCAGATGATGTTCATGCTGTCGATGCCTTCGGACACAAGAGTCTGACGGGTACAGCACGTTTCCTTGCAAACACAATTGCCAAGCAGCTTGGTATCAAGACTCGCTGCATAGAGTTGTCCACACTTCAGAGGTGCGCAGGTCACTTGACCAGCAGAACCGATATCACTGAGGCTTATCAGGTGGGCGGAGCAGCAGTGAAGGCGGCTTTCGAGGGTCGTACCGGTGAGATGGTTGCACTAAAGCGTATTTCCAATGCACCATATCAGTGCACCACAGAGCTGCATCCTATTTCAGATATTGCAAATCTGGAGAAAAAGGTTCCGCTTGAATGGATCAGCGAGGATCACACCCAGATGAAGCAAGAGTTTATTGATTATGCATATCCGCTCATTCAGGCAGAATTGACACCAATGTTTGTAGGCGGACTGCCACAGCATATTTCACTATGATTATAAAAGAAGGAGATTGTCCCAAGCCCCAATGTGTCCCCTAACTTCAAGTGATATTCATTGACTGTACATGCTGTTTTTAGGTATAATATGTTAAGAAAAATGTAAAAAAGTTATGGGGGGAATATGTTCGAAAAATTTCGCAGATTTTTAATCACAGCGGGGATACTTGTGGGGGTTGCCCTTTCTTTATCCCTATTCTCAAGTCAGACAATTACAGTACAGGCTCGTGGGCCTGAGGTTGCAACCGGTATTGATGTTTCCAAATACCAGGGAGTCATCAACTGGCAGCAGGTGAAAGATTCAGGCGTAAGATTTGCCATGATCCGTGTCGGAACCACCAAAAAGGGCCTTGATGAGCAGTTTGTAAACAATATCATGGGTGCGAATGCGGTAGGCATCAGGACCGGAGTCTATATCTATTCCTATGCAACAACACCGGAACAGGCTGTGGCTGAAGCCAATCTGGTTTTGTCATGGATTGCGCCGTATACCGTTTCTTTCCCGGTAGCTATAGACATCGAGGACTCCTGCCAGAAGGGACTTAATCCGGCACAACTTCAGGCGGTCGCTGATTCTTTTGCCGCAGTTATGCATGCCAACGGCTATGAAACCATGGTATATGCCAGCAAAAACTGGTTCCTTGGAAGAATGCCTGTTGTATCTTCTCCAAAGTGGGTGGCACAGTACAGCTCAGCCTGTGACTATTCGGCAGACTATGCGATGTGGCAGTCTACAAGCCATGGGTCTATACCCGGAATACCTTCAAGAGTAGATATCAACCATCTCTACGTTGACTATTTTTCAAGGATGATCCCGGAAGGCTTTAACAGCTACGGCGGAGCTACATATTATTATCACAATTTCAAAAAGCTTCACGGATGGCTCAATCTTTCAAACGGCAGATATTTTGCAGATGCCAATGGTGTCGTTCAGGCCGGATGGTTTGCTGATGAAAGTGGAATCTACTATCTTGATCCTGCCCAGGGTGGTCTGGCAAAGGTTGGTTTTGCTGATATTGACGGAGCAAGATATTTCTTCGATGCGACAGGCGCACGAAGAACCGGACTTATAGATGTGGGCGGAGCTATCTGCTATGCAAATGCAGATGGTGTATGCCAGAAGGGATTTATTCCTCTTGAAGACGGCATTCATTATTTTAACGATCAGTATCTTATGCACGTGGGACTGACCCAGGTAGGCAATAACCTTTATTACTTCAATGAAAAAGGTGTAATGCAGACCGGAATGCTTGCTTTTGATATTGGAAAGTTCATGTTCGGTGCTGACGGAGCAGCGGTTAAGGGATGGTTTACCAATGAACTTGGCCAGAGATTTTACTTTGGCGAGGATGGCAGAGCTTATGTGGGACTTCAGACAATAGACAAGGCTGTTTATATGTTTGGAAATGATGGCGTAATGTATGCCGGATGGACCGGTGAACCCGGTGCCAAGTATTACTTTGGCGTAGACGGAAAGATGGTTACCGGATGGAATGCCATAAACGGCCTTTCTTATTACTTTGGCCCGGACGGCGTCCTTCAGCAGGGACTGGTAGCAATAAAAGACAGCTTCTATTATCTTGATCCGGCTGACGGTCACATGGTGGTTGGATGGGTTCAGCTTCCGGACGGATGGAGATATTTTGATGCCAACAATGGTAAGATGCTGGCAAATGTAACAGCAGTTCTGGATAATGTAGAGTGTACCTTTGATCAGGCGGGGCTCCTTATAGCTCCTGCAGGCTGGGTTCCCGGAACACCGGCTCCCGCAGACCCGGCGCTGATTGAATCTCAGATTCAGGCACAGGCAGCAGCACCTGTTGAGGCAAAAGCTCAGTAAGCAGTCCGGGACGCAAAAAAGCCGAAAACGTGTAATAAAACACACAATTTGGTAATAATGGTTTAAAGTTAGACGCACAACCGCAAAAAGTTGTGCGTTTTCTTTATCCCATTTTTTTTAAAAGTGTGATATCATATAACGGCAAAATATATAAGCAACTATTTCTTATTGATATAGGCACAATCAACGAATTTTTATATGTGATGAAAGGAAAAGAGATATGGATCTTCAGCAGGCAAAAGAGAAACTTCAAAAATTTGGACAGGAGCATGTTCTTAAGTATTACGATGAACTCACAGAGGCTGAGAAGCAGGACCTTTTAAAGCAGATTGATGAGACAGATTTCGCTATACTTGAAAACTGCAAGAACCTTGGCAAGAGCGAGGGTCGTGGTAAGTTTGAACCTCTTGCAGCAATGCAGGTTTCTGAAATTGAAAAAAGGCACGATGAGTTCTTTAACGCAGGTGTAGAGACAATCAAGGCCGGCAAGGTGGGCGCTGTTCTACTTGCAGGTGGTATGGGAACAAGACTTGGCTCTGACAACCCTAAGGGAATGTATGATATCGGACTTACCAAGCACGTTTACATTTTCCAGAGAATCATCGAGAACCTTCTTGATACAGTTAAACAGGCAGGTGGCACATATATTCATCTTTTCATTATGACAAGTGAAAAGAACAACGATATCACAATCAGCTTCCTTAAGGAGCACAACTATTTCGGATATCCTGAGGATAAGGTAACATTCTTCAAGCAGGATATGGCTCCCGCTTCTGACTACAACGGAAAGGTTTACATGGAAGGCAAGGGCAGAATTTCCACATCTCCTAACGGAAACGCAGGATGGTATGCATCAATGCTCAAGGCAGGTCTTCGTGATGTGATCCTCAAGGAAGGCATTGAATGGATGGATATCTTTGCAGTAGATAACGTACTTCAGAGAATCGCTGATCCTTGCTTTGTTGGTGCAACAGTTATCGAGGGTGTTGCATGCGGCGCCAAGGTTGTTAGAAAAAATGCGCCTAACGAGGGCGTTGGCGTTATGTGTCTTGAGGATGGCAAGCCATCAATCGTTGAGTACTACGAGCTTACACAGGAAATGATGGATGCTAAGGATGAGAATGGCGATCCTGCTTACAACTACGGCGTTATCCTTAACTACCTCTTCAACGAGAAGGCACTTTTTGCTATTGCACAGAACACACTTCCTCTTCACATTGTTGAGAAGAAGATTCCTTACCTTGATGAGAACGGAAACCTTATCAAGCCTGAGAAGCCAAACGGATGCAAGTTTGAGCAGCTGGTACTTGATATGATCCACGAACTTGATTCATGCCTTCCTTACGAGGTAGTAAGAGAGCACGAGTTCGCACCTATCAAGAATCCTACAGGAAAAGATTCTGTGGAGTCAGCAAGAGAGCTTTGCAAGCTTAACGGCATCGAGCTTTGATCGCAATTATAATATAGACACTAACTAACACTTATAAGAAAGAGGTATTGTATGGCAATTCTTGTAACAGGCGGAGCTGGATATATCGGTTCACACACAGTAGTTGAACTCCAGAATGCCGGATATGACGTAGTAGTAATGGACAACCTTGCAAATGCAAGCAAGAAGGTTATTGGCAGAGTAGAGGCACTTACAGGTAAAAAAGTTCCTTTCTACGAGGCAGATATAAGAGACAGAGAAGGCCTTGAGAAAATCTTTTCAAACGAGAAGATTGACAGTGTAATTCACTTTGCAGGACTTAAGGCAGTAGGCGAATCAGTTCAGAAGCCTTGGGAGTATTATGAGAACAACATCGGCGGAACACTTACACTTGTTGATGTTATGAGAAAGCATGGCTGCAAGAACATCATCTTCTCATCTTCAGCAACTGTTTACGGTAATCCTGCATTTATTCCGATCACAGAGGAGTGCCCTAAGGGACAGTGTACAAACCCTTACGGATGGACCAAGTCCATGCTTGAGCAGATTCTTACTGATATCCAGAAGGCAGATCCTGAGTGGAATGTAGTTCTTCTCAGATACTTCAATCCTATCGGAGCTCACAAGAGCGGAACAATCGGTGAGAATCCTAACGGAATTCCTAACAACCTTATGCCTTATATCACACAGGTTGCAGTTGGCAAGCTTCCACAGCTCAACGTATTCGGTAACGACTACGATACACCGGACGGAACAGGAGTCCGCGATTATATCCATGTAGTTGATCTTGCGGTTGGTCACGTAAAGGCTCTCAAGAAGCTTGAGCCGGGCAGTGGCCTTAACATCTACAACCTTGGAACAGGCGTTGGATACAGCGTTCTTGATATTGTAAAGAACTTCGAGGAAGCAAACGGAGTCAAGATTCCTTACGTTATCAAGGAGAGACGTGCAGGAGACATCGCTATATGCTACTCAAATGCTGACAAGGCAGAGAGAGAGCTTGGCTGGAAGGCTGAGAACGGAATCAAGGAAATGTGTGCTGATTCCTGGAGATGGCAGAGCCAGAATCCTAACGGCTACGAGGATTGATCTTATAACTATATAAACATGAGAAGAAGCTTTGATCATTAGCTTATAATACAAGAGTCTGCGCCATAACGACGCAGACTTTTTGTCTATTACGTGCGCCCGGCGGTGCACGTTTCTATCGGAAAGGAAATATCAATATATGTTCAGACTTTGGGTAAAGCTTATTTTGGATAATCATCTTTTGAAGGATATGGTGGTCTGTGATGACACTGCAGATACCAGAACTCACAAGGTGATGAATGCCATAGAGAAGGCATGTTATGAGATGGATCTGTCCAAGCCGATCTGGCTTGATAATACGGTAAAAGACTTTCAGCGCCACTCAAAATGTCGCTTTACAAGAGACTCTTTTATAGAGCAGATACCCTTCGATTATATGGAAATTCAGGTCATTGAGGACGAGTATCAATAGTGAAAATTAAAAATTTTCATTAATGCGACGAAAGTTGCTATGTTTAACGTTTTACCTTGACGCGAAAATGGAACGATGTTAGCATGAAATCATCAATTAAAGCACTGATGAGGCGCCGTCAGCGCTCTATTTAAGCCTGTTTTTTAATGATGCATTATGCTAAAGTGTATAGCAATTTTTTGTATAGTGTTTTGGGGAAATCAGGCTAATGTTTTAGGGAGAAGGAAAGAAAAAACTATATTGTGAAGGGAGAATTGAATATGAAGCTATCTTTTAAAAGAGTAGCAGCTCTTTCTCTGTCATGTTTAATGGTGGCAGGACTGGCAGCATGCGGTAATTCGGGTTCAGCCGGATCCGCCGGTGGAACAAGTACCGAGGCCGGCGGAAGTTCTGCAAACTCCGGTGATATTGTTAAACTTGTAGTTTGGGGAAATGGTTCAGCAGATACAGAGGACTGCAACGAAGTAGCAGAAGCAGTCAGCAAGATTACACGTGAGAAGATCGGCGTTGAAATTGAACTGGTTCGTGGCCAGGATGCAGAGCAGATCAACCTCGCACTTACATCAGGCGAGCCTATTGATCTTCTTTGCTACAACAACATTTCCGGTCAGCTTGCAACTGTAGTACGTAATAACTGGGCATACCCTCTTGATGACCTTGTTCAGCAGTATGGTCAGGGCGCGCTCGGCGTAATCAACGAATATGACCTTGACGCTTGCCGCGCTAACGGTAAGCTCGTAGCTCTTCCAAACCAGAAGGATACATCACGTGCAGCAGGTTTTGCTATGCGTAAGGATATCTGCGATGAACTTGGAATCACAGTTCCTGAGTATGGCACATATGATGACATGCACGAGATCCTTGTAAAGGTACACGAAGCTCATCCTGAGCTTTATCCTCTTGTTCCTACATGGGCACAGGGTGGTATGCAGACAACAATGCCTGTAGATCCTCTTGGAGATAACCTTGGTGTTCTTGAAGATGCAACAGGCACCAGCACAAAGGTTGTTGACCTTTATGAGACAGATACATACAAGAACTTTGTTGAAATGATGTGGAAGTGGAATCAGGAAGGTCTTATCATGCCTGATGCTACAACAACAACAGAGAACAACCTTCTTTCAGCTAACGGATTTGCTATGTTTGAGAACTGGAAGCCCGGCAAAGAGCTCGAAGTTTACAAGGGCAACGGCAAAGAAGTTTACTTCATGAAGATTCATGGTCCTATCAAGCACACAGCTATTCCTAACGGAAACTCTTGGATCATTCCTTATTGCTCCAAGCATCCTGAAGAAGCTATGAAGCTTTGGAACCTTATGTATACAGATCCTGAAATCTCTAACCTCTTCATCAATGGTATTGAGGGCAAGCATTGGGTATACACAGATGATACTCACAAGATGATCACAACTCCTGAAGGCGTTGATCCTAACGCTTCCGGATACTCTTCAATGGACTGGGCATGGCCTAACCAGCAGATTACTCCTGTTTGGGAAGGTGCTGAAGATCCTGATCTTTGGACAAAGCTCAATGAGTTCAACAACAGCGGTAAGCCAAGTCCTGCTATGGGATTCATGTGGGATAGCAGCTCTGTTCTTAACCAGGTTACAGCATGTAACAACGTCGTTTCAGCATACAATACCGCACTTTCATGGGGCTCTATCGATCCTGCAGAGAACCTTCCAAAGTTCATAGAAGAGCTTAAGGCAGCTGGTATCGATGAAGTCATAGCTGAGAAGCAGAAGAAACTTGATGAATTTCTTGCAAGTAAGTAATTCTATCTGATTAAAATCTATGTAATGCAGGTGTTGAAAGTCTGTATTCTTTTGACACCTGCATGATTTTACGCAAAATTTGGAGGCTTACGCATGAAGAAATTCACAAAAACATTAAAACATTTCTGGCCTTTATATGTGATGTTCTTACCGGGCGTTATCTATCTTTTTATCAACGCATACATTCCGATGTTCGGAATTCAGATTGCCTTCAGACAGTACAACGCTGCACAGGGCATATATGGAAGCCCCTGGTGCGGACTTCAGAACTTCGAATTCCTGTCCAGAACAAAAGACGCATGGATAATGGTTAGAAACACAGTTCTTTACAACGTGGTATTTATCGTACTTGGTACGGTTTTAGCCGTAACAACAGCTATCATCCTTAATGAAATTCGCAATAAACTGGCAAAACAATTATATCAGACAATTATTCTGATTCCTTTCCTGATCTCAATGGTCATCGTCAGCTATCTTGCTTTCGCATTCCTTAGCAGCAGCAACGGATATATCAACAATTCGCTGGTTAGACTGTTTGGAATAGAGAGAATCGACTGGTACAACCAGCCAAAGTACTGGCCATATATCCTTGTTATCATCAATATCTGGAAGGGTCTCGGATACAATATGATTCTCTACTATGCTACTATCTGCGGTATTGACAGCACACTGTATGAAGCAGCAGTTGTAGATGGAGCAACTCGTTGGCAAAAGATTGTACATGTAACACTTCCGGGTCTGAAATCAACTATCATTATCCTGACACTTATGGCCCTTGGCGGAATTTTCCGTTCAGATTTCGGTCTTTTCTATCAGGTTCCTCAGAACTCCGGTCCGCTGATCAATGTAACTCAGACTATCGATACCTACGTATATCGTGGTTTGATGCAGACAAATAATATCGGAATGTCTTCAGCGGCAGGTCTCTATCAGTCAGTTGTCGGATTTGTACTGGTTATGTCTGCAAATCTGATAGTAAGAAAGATTGATAGTGAGAGTTCACTATTCTAAGGGAGGAGGAGCAAAGTATGGTATCAAAAGACAGGGGATTTCAAATCTTCGCAAATGCACTTATGTGTTTCCTGGTTGTCTGTGTGCTGGCACCTTTTTTCCTTTTGATAATATCGTCGTTTACCGATGAGCAGGCGCTGATTGCTAATGGATACAGTTTTTTCCCGGAAAAGTGGAGCACTTATGCTTATAAGTATTTGCTTGTACAATCCGGTTCAGTATTTCGTGGATACGTGATTTCAATAGGAATCACAATTGTCGGAACTTTCTGCAACTTGTTGATCACGTTGTTATATGCATATCCGCTTTCAAGAAAAGAGCTTCCGGGAAGAGATATATTTGCTTTCTATCTTTTCTTCACAATGCTTTTTTCAGGAGGATTGGTTCCTGCATACTTGATGTGGACACAGACATTCCATATCCGCAATACTATTTTTGCATTGCTTGTACCGAATCTTTTAATGAGTCCGTTTAATGTTATTATGATGCGTACTTATTTCACAACTAACATTCCGGATGAAGTAATCGATGCAGCAAGAGTTGACGGAGCAAATGAATTTAAGATCATCTTCGGTGTAGTATTTCCGATGGCAGTTCCGATCACTGCTACAATAGGTCTTTTGACAGGACTTGCATATTGGAATGACTGGATGAACGGTCTGTACTATATCAATGATGATAAGCTTTTCAGTATTCAGGTACTTCTTATGAAGATCCAAAGAAATCTGGATCAGCTTAGACAACAGGCTCAGAACGGAAGTGGTAATGTCAACATGGCAGATCTTCCATCAACTTCTGTTCGTATGGCACTGACAGTAATGGGTATTCTTCCGGTTATGATCATATATCCATTCCTTCAGAGATACTTCGTAAAAGGTATCACAATCGGTGCTGTAAAGGGTTAATCATTACATTTAATTCAATGGGATGACATTCAGGAGCTGAATGCCATCTCATTTTTTTCTTAGTAACGCAGTTTGGAACAATAGGGTTTATTAAATTCAGGAGGTATTTTATGGGACTTAAGCAGTTTCCAAAAGTAATTGATCTGCCGGGGGGCAAGAAATTTTGGTCAGCATCTTTTGATTCTTTTCGCGTAAAGACCTATGTACAAAAGCAGCATCCACTGGCTGATATCGTAAACTTCGGGTATCTGGCTCCATATCTTCTTATCTTTGAGGAAAAAGAGATGTCGCAGGAGGAGGCGATAGAATTTGCGGATGAACAGGGATTTTCTGCAATTGCCGAGAAGTATTCAGGAAGCGTAGTGTTCATCTATCCTACATCCGAGAAGGGCTGGGAAGACGCACCGGAAACTCTTTTTGCAGACGTTATTGCCAATTCAAAGATTCATCAGTACTACAGGGATGGCGTAGCCACATGGAAAGATCGCTTTACCAAGGAGTGGAAGGACAACTATATCCGTGGGGCAATATTCAGGACTGCAGTATACGGATACGGAGCGTCCGCAGACCATATTGCAAAAAATCTGTTAAAAACTGTTAACGGTGAATTCCTTTGGGGACCGGGAGAGATCACGCCCGCCTGCGTGATTCTTAATGGGCTTTCAGTAGTGCCAAAGCCGGAGCGCAGAGATATTCCTGTTGTGTCCGTGGGAAATTCCGATGAGATAAATGCTTCGCTTAAGGATAATTGTGATCATTTGCTGGTAAAAGAGATTGCGGATGTAAAGGGAGACTTTGAATCCTTTGTATGGAAGTACAAACGATGGACAGGAAATTTGCAGGAAAATCCTGACCTTGATGCATTAGGACTTTGCTGGGAACCGGGAGCTGAGACAGTAAGGACCACTCCGGACAATGACGGCGATGACAAAGATACAGATAAACACCAAATCGGGTATGTGGCCTGGTACCCGGAAAAGTTAAAAGGCAAGGGTCCTCTCCCTACAGTTTTGCTGTTCCACGGAGGCGGTGATTCTGCATTATACTTCCCGTTTGAATCCGGATGGTACAAAATTGCAGTAAAGTACGGGCTGCTCCTTATCTCTGTTGAAAATCACACCAATCATACAGCCAGTGAAACGATGGAGCTTTTACAGATTTTGAAAAATAAGTATCCAATTGATGAAAAGCGCCTGTACGCTACCGGCTTTTCTATGGGTGGGTGCAAGAGCTGGGATATGTTTCAGGAATACCCGGAGACCTTTGCTGCGCTGGCACCAATGGATGCCACCTTTGAAGTGGGGCTCAATGTCTTTGGTAAGCCTGCTCCTGTGGAGATAAACAGAACACATCCCGTTCCTGTCTTTTATGCAGGCGGAGAAGAAAGCCCGCTTCCGGAGCTTCCTTTCCAGGCAGAGAAATGCACGGACAGGATTCGCTATGTCTTTGAGGTAAACAAGTTAAAGAAGCCATATAAGGCAGTGTTCTCTGAAAAGGATTCCTGGGATGAGCCAATCTGGGGAGTTGTGGGAGATCGCATAGAAAAACTTGAAGACAGTGAAAGGAACAGTGTGCTAACAATTCACTATTTTGAGGACGAGAAGGGTGAAATTACCACAGCCCTTGCAAGTATCAGCAATCAGGGACACGATTGTCGTCCGCACACATGCGAAGCAGCTTGGCAGTTTATGAGCAGGTTCACAAGATAATTTGGCATATTTGCTCTGCAGTAAAGGCCCTGAGAATAATTTAAATTATAATTGTTTATTTTTTTATAATAACTAAAACACAATTCTGTCACAGATGAAAACTATACTAAACCCATAAAAATAAGAAAGAGGGTATTTGTCATGTACGAAGACGAAAAGAATGAACAGGGTGGTGTTATGAACAATTCTTACTCGAATTCTCAGAACTACGGCGGTTCTCAAAGCTATAATAATTCTACGAACTACAGCAGTTCCCAGAATTATAGCGGAGGACAGAGTTACGGTAGTTCCAACCAAAGTGGGCAGACAGGTAATAATTCCTTTTCTTACAGTGGTTCCGCAAGCAGTGGGAACGGCTACAACTCCTATGGAAACAGCCAGCAGGGCAGTTACAGATATTCCAATAACTCATATTCCTACAATCCCAATCCTAACGGAACGAGTTACGGAACATATCAGTACGGCAGCGCAAATGGTGGTGCGGCGCCGATTCCTCCCAAAAAGAAAAGTGTTTTTGGCAAGGTAGTAGCTGCAGTTGCTATTCTGGCACTTCTTATCGGAGGCGTTGGAGCTTCATATTATGTGGTTAACAACACATCTCTTTTAACTGATAAAGCAAGTGAGTCTACAGCTCAGATTGAAGAGAAGCAGGAAAGTGCAGAGGCAGGTTCTGAAACTGAGAAAACAGAATCATCGATCAAGACTACAACAGTTACAGCTGAGACCAAGGCAGTAGTTACAGACGTTACAGCAGTTGTTGCAGAAGTGATGCCTGCAATGGTAATCATTCATAACAACTATACCGCATCCGCTAACTTCTTTGGTTATACACAGACTCAGGAAGCAACAGCATCAGGAAGTGGTATCATAGTAGGAGAAAATGATTCAGAGCTTTTGGTTGCAACCAACTATCACGTTATAGAAGGCGCTGATACACTTGAAGTAATTTTCAATGATGATTCAACAGTTGAGGCAGTTGTTAAGGGAACCAATTCCGACATGGACCTTGCTGTTATAGCAGTTATGCTGGATGACATTTCATCAGACACACGCTCAAGTATCAAGGTTGCCACACTGGGTGACAGCGACGAGCTTACCCTTGGAGAGCCGGCTATAGCAATCGGCAATGCTCTTGGATATGGACAGTCAGTAACAACAGGTGTTATCTCAGCTCTTGACCGTCAGGTTGAGCTTGATGATGGATCATCAAGAAGCTTCATTCAGACTGATGCAGCTATCAATCCGGGTAACTCAGGTGGTGCGCTTTTAAACCTTCAGGGCGAGGTAATCGGTATTAACTCCAACAAGATTGGCGGAGATACAGTAGAAGGTATGGGATATGCTATTCCGATTTCAGCAGCTAAGCCAATCATTGAGAAGCTTATGAATGAGGAGACCAAGATCAAGGTATCCGATGAGGAAAGAGGCTACATAGGTATTTCCGGAGTCAGCGTTACTTCAGATGTATCACAGGTTTACGGCCTTCCACAGGGTGTTTATATTGCAGAGGTTTCCAACAACGGTGGAGCTCAGGCAGCAGGAATCGAAAAAGGCGATGTAATCGTAGGTTTCGATGGCGAAGAGATCACATCAATGGATGACCTTCAGACAAGGCTTCAATACTACAAACAGGGAACTACAGTTACTGTAACTGTAATGAGACAGAATGGTTCCGAGTATGTTGAGCAGGACTATGAAGTAACTTTAGGTGGTGCTTCTTCAGGCAAGGCAACAGATTCCAATGCTGCAGAGGATGAAGAAAACAACCAGTATGATGGCAAGCAGCAGCCCGCTCTTCCAAGCGACAAATCAGGCCATGGAGATGGCCAGCAAAACGGCGGACACTAATATGACAGATAAATTCGATTTTAGAGAAGTAACAGACGACGAGAGAGTTGATATCATCGATACACCTGTAGCTACTACAGCTACAGGTGCTTCTGATATTACAAAGAAAAATGTAGAAGGATCCGAAAGCATAGAAAACTCGTCAGAATCCGATGGCAACACATCCGGACAGGATAAAGGCACATCAGATACATCAGGAAATAATAACAGTGCATCAGGTTATGATTCAAATAATAATAAATCTGAGTATGAGGATGTGTGCTTTGTGTGCAGACGTCCTGAGAGCAAGGCGGGCAAGATGTTTCATATGCCTAACAACATATGTGTCTGCAATGACTGCCTGCAAAAGACTATGGATAATTTGAGTCAGTTCGATTATCAGGGACTTTTAAACAATCCTAATCTGATGAACGAACTTAATAAGAACGCCGGAGGATTTCCCAACATTGGTTTTTTGAATATGGGAGACCTTCAGAATGGCAACTTCAATTTTGGCGGCGGAATCCCCAATACTCAGAAGATAAAGAAAAAGAGTGAATCTACCGTGAAGCCTGCTTTTGACATTAAGAACATTCCGGCTCCCCACAAGATCAAGGAAAAGCTGGACGAGTTTGTTATTGGACAGGATCAGGCCAAGAAGGTAATGTCTGTGGCAGTTTACAACCACTACAAGAGAGTGGCTACAGACTCCATGGACGATATTGAGATTGAGAAATCCAATATTCTTTTGCTGGGACCGACAGGTAGCGGTAAGACCTATCTGGTAAAAACACTTGCAAAGCTCCTTGACGTGCCGCTTGCAATCGCAGATGCCACATCACTTACAGAGGCAGGCTACATCGGAGATGATATCGAGAGCGTAGTAAGTAAGCTTCTTGCGGCAGCAGGCAATGATGTGGAGAAGACCGAGCACGGTATTATTTTCATCGATGAGATAGATAAAATTGCCAAGAAAAAGAATACTACTTCAAGAGACGTAAGCGGAGAATCAGTACAGCAGGGAATGTTAAAACTTTTGGAAGGTTCAAACGTTGAGGTTCCTGTGGGAGCAGGCAGCAAAAACGCCATGGTTCCGCTTGCTACGGTTAACACAAGGAATATCCTGTTTATCTGCGGCGGTGCTTTCCCGGATCTTGAGGAGATCATTACACAGAGACTTAACAAGCAGACTTCAATCGGATTCGATGCTGACCTTAAGGATAAATATGAGGATGATCCAAATCTTCTTACCAACGTTACTGTTGATGACCTCAAGAAGTTTGGCATGATTCCTGAGTTCCTCGGAAGACTTCCTATCATCTGCACACTTCAGGCACTTACAAAAGAGATGCTGATCAAGATCCTTAAAGAGCCCAAGAATGCAATACTCAAGCAGTATCAGAAACTTCTTGCTCTTGATGAGGTTGATCTTGAGTTTGATGACGGCGCTTTGGAAGCTATTGCAGAGAAAGCGCTGGAAAAGGATACGGGAGCTCGTGCTCTTCGAGCTATTATCGAGGAATTCATGCTTGATATCATGTATGAGATACCTAAGGATGAGAACATTGGCCGTGTAACAATTACCAGAGAATATATCGAAGGTAAGGCTTCTCCACTGATTGAAATCCGCGGAGACCAGGTACAGCACAGACTTCCGCAGTTTAAAACAGAAACTGCAACTTCTCTTTGATCAGAATAAATTTATGAGTAAAACTCCTAAAAGGCTTAACATAGCCATTTAGGAGTTTTTTGTAATGCGATAAAGTGCTAAAATGATAAAAGTTGAATGAAAAAATCAATTGTTGGGGAACACTTCTGAATATGAATGACTACAGGATAATGATCGTAGAGGACGATGTTAACATAGGAAATATGCTCCAGGAAGCATTGGAGCTTGAATCCTACACAGTTTCAAGAGCGTATTCCGGAACAGAGGCGCTTATGCTCTTAGAGAAAGGAAGACCTGATCTTATACTTCTTGACCTTATGCTGCCGGGGATGAGCGGAGAGGAGCTTATCACTAAGTTTGAGGGGATTCTTACCATAGTTTTGAGCGCCAAATCAGATATAGACAGCAAAATAAATCTTTTAAAGAAAGGCGCCTGTGATTATGTTACCAAACCCTTTGTTTTATCAGAGCTGCTTGCAAGAATTGAAGCGCACTTAAGGCTCATGGGAACTGCTTCGGGTAATGCTCCTTCTCAAAATGACGGTATAGTAAGAGCCGGCAAATTTATGCTGGATACAAATCTGATGACTGTAACGATCGGGGATGAAGAAGTAAATCTCACCAGAACAGAAGCTGCCATCTTAAGTATCCTTATGTTGAATCCGGGAAGACCGATCGGTCGAAGTACTATCTTAGACCGTATAAGTGACTCTACACCCGATTGTACAGAGCGCTCATTAAAACAGCATATCAGCAATGTCAGAAAAAAGCTCCAACAGGTGGATAACATTGATCATATTGAGGCGATTTACGGGATAGGATTCCAGTTTCACGAATCTTGACCAAATCTTGACGTTTTCTATACCACTTTCTTGACCGGAGGGTGGTATCTTTTTTTGTGTAGAGCATATAGTGAGGTTTTAACTGAACTTTGCTCGACATACTTTAGGAGGAAGAAGATATGGAATATGTATTTAAGGCAAACGGAATAAGCAAACAATACGGAAAGTTTACAGCTCTTTCTGATGTAAATATGGAGATTCCAAAGGGTGCGATCTATGGCTTTGTTGGAAAAAACGGAGCTGGAAAGACAACACTTATCAGGATTATGTGTGGTCTTCAAAAGGCAAGTAGCGGATTTTATGAGCTTTTGGGAAAAACAGCGGATGATGCGGATATTTCCAAGGCAAGACGCAGAATGGGTGCGGTTGTTGAAGCACCGGCAATTTACAAGGACATGTCTGCAAGAGACAATCTGATCCAGCAGTGCCTGATGCTCGGTCTTCCTGATTTTAACAGTGTGGATGATATCCTTGATCTGGTTGGTCTTTCAAACACGGGAAAAAAGAAAGCGAGAAATTTTTCACTGGGAATGAGGCAGCGTCTTGGAATTGCAGTTGCTCTTTGCGGTGATCCTGATTTCATCGTTTTGGATGAACCCATCAACGGACTTGACCCTCAGGGCATCATAGAGATTAGAGAACTTATCTTAAGACTTAACAGAGAGCGCGGAATAACATTTCTTATCTCAAGCCACATTTTAGATGAACTTGCAAAAATTGCCACCAATTACGGATTTATTGATAAGGGACATATCGTTCGCCAAATGAGCAGTGAGGAGCTAAAGAACGAATGCAGAAAATCGGTTCGAATGAAAGTCAGTGATATAGGTCTTTTGACAAGGATTATGGAAGAAAAAGGCATCGAGTACAAGGTCATTGACGGGAACACGGCAGATGTATACGCAGAACTGAATTTTTCAGCAGTTGCCAAGGATTTTGACAGGGTCGGATGTTCTATCTTTACCATGGAAGAACATGATGAGAGCCTTGAGGCCTTTTATCTTTCACTGTTGGGAGGCGGAGAAGATGTTCAGAAATCTGTATGCTGATACAAGAAAAATATTCTTTAGCCGCGGATTTTCCGGTGGAATTTCAGCCATTCTGGTCTACCAGCTTTTAGGCAGCCTTCTCCTATGGCTTTTGACGGTTTTACTGGTGGAAGGACAGATGGCGTCTGAGGATATAGCTTTTTCGTTTACTACGATAGCGGCATTTGTGGTTACTGCATCCACTCTTTTTGTAAATCAGGGAGATTTCGAGGATGGCTGCATTCGCAACAAGCTGATATCCGGGGTAAAAAGATCTGACGCCTTCCTGTCAGCTGTTATTAGCGGAATGCTGCAGGGAGTGTTGCTGTCTTTCGTTGCATTCGTCGCATCGATGATCACATTGCCGATATTCTCCAAAGGGTTCATGAATTACACAATTCCGGAAGTGGCTGATTACTGGCTTATCATCACAATGTCATGTATGGCCATCGGAGCTTTTTCGACAGCTGTTATCATGATCTTCGGAGGAAGCAAGATCTCATATGTTGTGGGACTTGCAATTGCTTTTGTAATGAGGGTTCTGGATACTTACATTTTGGATAAGCTATATCCTGAAAAAGGGCACTGCACTCTTACAGGCGCAAAGCTTGTGCTTTTTAAATTCATCGACAGGTTCATCCCCTATTCGTATCTTTCAATGGAACCCCACTGGGATACCATAAGTTACATAGTTGGATGTGGGGGACTGATCCTTATTTCAACGTTAGTAGGACTTTTTGTTTTTAGTAAAAAAGAGATTCATTAAGAATGGGGACGGAGTAGAAAAAATGAAAAACATATATAAGGCGAGTATGAACAGAATACTAAAGAACTGGATATTTATCGGAGGATGCATCATTGCACTTGTTGCAACCTTCGTATTTACTGCAAATTTCATCGGCATGACCGGAAGATTTGAAACCATGGGACATGAAAGAAGAATGATCTTTATGAGCATTGCCATGATGGGGTTTTACACAATATTCGTGCCGCTTTACACAAACGCGGAATATCGTGACGGTACCATCAGAAATAAGCTGATTGCAGGCTTTTCACAAAAGGATGTTTATCTTGGAACACTTTTTTCCCACATAACAGCTCTTGGGATCATGACGCTGTGCTATCTTATTGCAGGAATAGCAGGCGGTGCTCAGATAAGTGCGGATATGCTTGCCAAAAACATAGTGCTGTTCTTTGCTCTGTGCGGCTACGTTTCAGTGATGGAGTTTGTTGCAATGAGGGTTCAGAAGACAGTGGCTGTTGCAATAGGCGCATTCCTTATTCTGAATGTGGCTTATTACATAGTGATGATCGGAAATTTCTTCATTGCATTTATCCTTAAGGGCACTGCACTGATCATCGGAAGGATCATTTACAATACCGATGTTTTCGGACAGTGGATGATACATGTAGGACTTGCGGATCAGGAATCGAATCCCGGAAACTTTACGCAGATAATCATTTCACTTGTGATCGTGCTTCTAAGTGTCCTGCTTGGAACACTTGGAATCAATAAAAGAGATTTAAACTGACGGATGATAGAGGCAGACAACATGAAGAAAAGTCCGCGTTATCTGCCAAATGTGAGGAGCATGAAAAGTGAAAAAATACAGAATGGTTTTTCTGGCAAGCGTAACAATTGCGGTGGTTTTCATAGCGCTGCTTGTCGGCTTTAAATATACAAATGCTTTTTCTGCGGAGAAAAAGCTTGAGGGGATTGAGAACGTAGCCCAGAGTTTTGACGAACTGCAGATTCCGAAGGATGTGAGAGTTGTGGGAATCGGAGAAGCAACCCACGGAAATCGTGAGTTTCAGCTGGTAAAAAGAGATGTGCTTGAAAAGGTAGTAACAGAAGGGAACGGACGCTGTATATGCTTTGAGATGGCTACAGGAGATGCAGCTATGCTAAATGACGCGGTTCATGACATGAACTCTGACCTTGTAAAAGCCATCGGAAAGCAGAGTTATCCCCTGTACGATACTCCTGAGATGGTGCAGCTTTTGCAGTGGATGAGGGACTATAACATGACTGTTCCTTACGAGGAGTCGCTGATGTTTTATGGCGTTGATATCCAGGGTGCCCAGACAGCAATCTGGTATATGCAGGATTTTTGCAGGAAGGATGATACTTTTTTTACCAAAGAGGAAAAAGAGAAACTCTTGTCCATAAAAGCTGAGACCAAGGATGACTACAAGGGCGAA
>SVFZ01000094.1 GCA_015056585.1 Butyrivibrio sp.
CTGTATCCCAGCTCTTGAGCGGGACGGCTTTGAAGTTACATTGCTGTCACCCGATAAAAGCGGATTAGTATCAGCAAAAGAGATAGAGCAGGCTATTCGTGAAGATACCTGCATGGTGGCTGTGATGTCTGTGAACAATGAAGTGGGAACAGTTGCGCCGCTTTCTGAAATTGGGCGTATATGCAGGGAAAAGGGAGTTCTGTTTTTCTCTGATGCAGTGGCTGCAGCCGGACATATCGAAGTTAACGTAAAAGAGCAGGGTATATCCATGCTTTCTATATCAGGGCACAAATTCGGAGGCCCAAGAGGAATAGGTGCACTCTATGTTAACGATAATGTGCCGGTAGCAAATCTGATGCATGGCGGAAGCCAGGAAAAAGGAAGGCGCCCCGGCACTCAAAACGTTCCGGGAGTAGTTGCCATGGCTGCGGCCCTATCCGATAGCGTGGCAAAGCTTGAAGAAAACACAGAAAAGCTGGAGAAGCTGAGAGAGCGTCTCTTACAAGGCTTAAGCGACCTTGATGGAATGTGGGTAAACGGAAGCGAAACCTGCAGATTTCCGGGAATCATCAATCTTGGCTTTGAGGACGTTTCGGGAGAAGCTCTGATGCTTCTTTTGGATTTAAGAGGAATTTGTGTCTCTACAGGCGCTGCGTGCAATACAGAATCCGTAGAACCCAGCCATGTGCTTCTTTCAATGGGACTGACCCCGGATGAGGCGCGAAGCTGCATTCGAATATCTTTATCTGCAGATAACACTGAAGAGGAAGTGGACACAATAGTTGATGCAGTAAAGACAGCTGTTGAAAAAATCCGTTCGTGAATGCCCAGATGGTCCATAGGGACGGGGTTACCGGTTTATTTTAGCAAAGGTTTATTTAATTAAGAGAAACTTTATGTGATATTACGTATTACCAAGACTATAATTGTCTTAAACGGTTTAGTGGAAAAAACTTACTAAATAACAGAGATATGACTATTATAGAAAAGAGAGGTAATTGGATATGGGTAAAAACATAAAGCTCCTTAGTCAGCTTTTCAGCGGCATTTTACTTGCCTGCATGCTTGTGGCTTTGATCAATGTCAGGTCTTATGCGGCAAGCGACTATGAATATGGCTTCGACCTTGGCGACACAGTGGTTTCAATGAATGTTGGAACTACAAAAGACATCTGGATGTGGTCAAGATATAATTACACTTACTATATAGGTGATCACACCAGCAAAGATACATATTGCGAGTGCACTTTCAAAAAAGGTACTGAGTATATCAGACTTCACATCGGCAAGGATGAAACAGTAAAGAATGTATTTTTCTATTTCTACATAGATGAAGATCCTGCAAAGAACGGAAGCAATTATGCTAGTATCGAGGTTTATGTCCAGGGAATCAACCCCGCGAATGCAGATGCCCAAGTCGCAGGGCTGCAGTCCTACGCAGGCAATAATGCTGCATTTAACGCATATTATTACTATATAAATTATCCTGACCTCAGGGCAGCCTTTGGCGCTAATGCCGATGCGCTCCTGTCACATTACAACACCTACGGAAAATCCGAAGGCCGAGTAGCAAACAAAATTTTGTAATCACATATTTATAATATCGGATAGAATATTAAATAGAAGAGCCTGTTCAAAGCAGGCTCTTTTTTTGAGCCAAAAAAACCTTTACACTTTTAGTTTAGCATGGTAAAGTGATAAAAGACTAAATAGTTAAATCAGGAGGATAAATTATGAAAAATAAAGTTATAGCACTTATAGCAGCATTGACAATGGCAGGATCCATGGTGGCATGTGGAAATGCCGCTGCCTCTGAGTCTGCAAATACAGACACAGCACAGGCAAACGACGCAGCCCCCGCAGATACAGATACTGCAGCTGCAGATAACGCAGCACAGGCTGCTGACAGTGATGTGGCATATATCAAGGATAAGGGAACTCTGATCGTAGGAATCACAGATTTCGCTCCTATGGATTACAAGGATGACAACGGAGAGTGGATAGGCTTTGACGCAGACATGGCTAAAAAGGTAGCAGAGTCTCTGGGGGTTAAGGCAGAGTTCGTTGAGATTGACTGGGATAACAAGATCCTTGAGCTTGAGAACAAGTCTATAGATGCAGTATGGAACGGAATGACTCTCACAAACGAAGTTAAAAACGCCATGGAGTGCACAAATGCATATCTTAACAACGCCCAGGTAGTAGTTGTTACAGCTTCTGATGCTGACAACTACAAGACTGTTGATGATGTTGCAGGACTTAGCTTTGCCGTTGAGTCCGGTTCTGCAGGAGAGACAGCAGCTGCAGATAATAACTTCGAGTATACGTCACTTACATCACAGGCTGATGCTGTAATGGAGGTTGCAGCCGGAACATCTGATGCCTGCATCATTGACCTTCTGATGGCAGGTGCAATGGTAGGTGAAGGAACCAGCTACGAGAACCTTACATACACTGTAGAACTCACAACAGAGGAGTATGGTATCGGATGCCGCAAAGGCTCTGACCTTGCAGCGTTCATAAACGATGAACTCAAGGCTTATTATGCAGATGGCTCCATGCAGTCTACTGCAAAGACCTACGGCGTCCAGGAAGCAATAATCGCCCAGTAAGAGGAGCCATGTATGTTTTTTACCGTTACATTATCCCTGCTTGAGGGATTTCTTGGCACAATTAAATTATTTGCGCTGACGCTCCTGTTTTCGCTTCCTTTGGGACTCTTTATATGCTTTGGCTCCATGAGCAAAGTCTCTTTTATCAAGGCTCCCATCAGATTCATCATATGGGTGATACGAGGAACACCGCTTATGCTGCAGCTTCTCATCATCTATTACGGCCCCGGGATTTTCATGGGAATCAATATCTGGGGAAGCAAGACAGAGGGGAGATTTTTGGCTGCACTTGTGGCCTTTGTTATTAACTATGCGTGTTATTTCTCAGAAATATACAGGGGTGGAATCCAGTCCATCCCCTATGGACAGTATGAAGCCGGAATGGTTCTGGGATTGACAAAAGGGCAGATCTTCAAGAAGATCATCCTTTTGCAGCTGATAAAGCGCATTGTTCCGCCGATATCCAATGAGATAATCACTCTGGTAAAAGACACTTCGCTTGCCAGGGTTATAGCTGTTTATGAGATCATCTGGAACGGCCAGGCATTCATAAAGAGCAGTGGAATAATCTGGCCACTCTTTTACACGGGAGCATTTTACCTTGCGTTTAGCGGACTGCTGACATGGCTTTTCGGATACATCGAGAAAAAACTCGGATATTTTAAATAAGGATCACCGGGGATAAATACATGCCGATTTTAGAAGTTAGAGATTTAAAAAAGAAATTTGATAATACACAGGTTTTAAAAGGTATCAGTTTTGATCTTGAAGAAGGCCAGACTATATCTATCATAGGTTCATCCGGCAGCGGAAAGACAACGCTGCTGAGATGCCTTAATTTTCTTGAAAATGCAGATGAAGGCACAATAACGGTTCGCGGTCAAAAGCTCTTTGACGGCTTAAGCCCTGTAACAGATGCCAATGAACTAAGAAAAATGCGCCTTCATTTTGGACTTGTCTTTCAGCAGTTCAATCTTTTTCCACAGTACACAGCTCTGGAAAATGTAACACTGGCGCCGCTTCTTGCAGCTGAAACTTCAGAAAAAAGCGCTATCATAAACCGGGGAAAAGAGCTGCTGGATCAGATGGGACTTGCCGACAGAATGGGCAACTACCCTCATCAGCTATCAGGAGGACAGCAGCAAAGAGTTGCCATAGCCAGAGCACTTGCGTTAAAGCCGGACATTCTGTGTTTTGACGAGCCTACTTCTGCGCTTGATCCGGAGCTTACCGGAGAAGTCCTGAAGGTTATAAGAGGTCTTGCGCAAAAGAATACGACCATGATAATCGTTACTCATGAGATGGCATTTGCCAGAGACGTGGCAGATATCGCGATTTTTATGGACAACGGAGTGATCCTCGAGCAAGGCCCTGCGAGAGACCTTATCGATAACCCCAAGGAGGAACGCACCAAGCACTTTTTGTCGAGTCTTTCCAAATGAGGACTTATGCGTCAACCAAGCTAATTATCAGCAGCATCATAGCCAAGATGCAGTTTTTTTACACGTAGATCCTTACTCCGATGAGCGTGCGTCCCTTTTTGGTGATGTTCTTTGCACCGTCGTAGATGAATTTGCCATGGCCTCTGACTGATACGCGTGCGCCGGCTTTGAGATCATATCCGCCACTGAAGGCAATGTGACCGTCAACAGCTACGGCGCCTTCTTCTACGAGCCTTGCGGATTCGTTGCGGGAGAGCTTGTATACAAACGACAGTATAGCGTCAAGGCGCTCCGATGCCACAGTCCCTTCGATTGCCTTAAAGGCGGGCTCTATGTCGCAGGCTGTCACCGGGACAATCGAGCATTTTACCGTTGTGTGCTTTATGCGCACAAGCTCGCTGCAAAGAAGTTCTGCCACATCTCCTGTCACAAAGACATAGGCTTTGGTGTGGTCTGTTCTGATATCGCCGATGCGGTCTCTTTCAATCTGCAGATTCATGATGCTTCCAAGGAAATCCCTGTGGGTCAGTTCATCTGCAAAACGGGCATTGGCAGGGGCTATACATACGCACTTTACGATGTCTGAAGACTCTTTTTCCTGAGCAATAAAACTTTCCTCATCCAGATACTCCGGCAAAAAAGCCATCACCACGCGGTCAGCCTCGTTTGCACCGCCGTAGAGGCAAAATCTTGCCCCTTCTATTTCTTTTTCCCCAGTGTAGTAGCCGTCTCTTTTACATATCATATCAATCTGTGCCAGCTCGGAAGCTGACAGAAAGTTTGTGCATGTTATAAAGTTATTTTCATAAGCCCTTCTGGCCAGATCTTTGATGTGGCCGCTGAGGATCTTTTCATTTTCAATCGGCATTAGCGTCTCCTATTTTTATAAAAGTTGTATTACGGATTTATTATAATGTAGCCATGGCTTTATCATATACGCAGTGCCGGGGCGTTGTAAATTGATAGTTGAAAAAAAGCAGTTCATTAAATTCCATAAAACTTCCAAGATAGAGGGTTTTTATTATTTTTTTAACATATAGAATAATCAAAAAAGCGATAGGGGGATTATTCTATGTCAGTACATGTAATTGATGAGGCAAACAGGTGTCTTCAGTGTTCAAATCCCAGGTGCAGGGAAAACGGTTGCCCGATCCACACCAACATTCCGGAGATGATAAGGCTTTTTAAAGAGAATCGCATGATGGAAGCGGCTCAGATGTTGTTTGAGAATAATCCGCTGTCGATGATTTGTTCTCTGGTGTGCAATCACGAGAATCAGTGCGAAGGGAATTGTGTAAGGGGGATAAAAGGCGAGCCTATCCACATCTCGTCGATTGAGAATTATATTTCCGATTCCTGTTTTGAGCGCCTTGACCTTAAGCCTGCTCCGGCAAACGGCATGAAGGCAGCAGTTATCGGGGCAGGACCTGCAGGAATCACAATTGCAATTATCCTGGCTCTGAAGGGCTACTCCATAACTGTGTTTGAGACTCATGACAAGATTGGCGGAATTCTTCGCTATGGCATTCCGGAGTTTCGTCTGCCAAAGTCAATCCTTGACAGATATTATAAAAAGATGCGCCAGCTGGGCATCAAGTTCAGGCCCAACTTTTCAATCGGAGGCTCCACAGGAATCCAGGATCTCTTAAACGACGGCTACAGAAGCGTATTCATCGGGACCGGCGCATGGAGACCAAGGAAACTTGGTGTTCCCGGGGAAACTTTCGGAAATGTTTTTTATGCCATCAATTACCTCAACAATCCTGATGTCTACGAGCTTGGTGATAAGGTGGCTATCATTGGTGCCGGAAATGCAGCCATGGACGTGGCCAGGACAGCCATAAGGCATGGGGCAAAAGAGGTTGTGGTCTACGTCAGGGGCGAAGAAGTCAGCGCCTCCAAGGCTGAGTTTGAGTACGCTAAAGTCGACGGCGTAAAATTCGAGTACAAAAAGAGTATTGTGCGGATTGAAGACGAAGGCGCTGTATTTAAGGATCTTGAGGCGGATAAAGAGTATTTTGCCCCGGCGGACAGCATTATCATAGCCATTTCTCAGGTACCTCAGGACAGGATCGTTACCCATGAAAAAGACTTAAAGCTCACCGAAAAGGGAAATCTTGCCACAGATGAAAAAGGAGAGACTTCACTTCCGGGTGTTTTTGCCTCAGGAGATGTGGTGACAGGAGCCAAGACCGTGGTTGCAGCAGTTGCAGTATCCAAGCAGATTGCAGAGGACATGGACAGGTATATGCGAGGGAAATGATGCTCCGGCAAGATTCCGGGAACGGTTTCAATTTGTGAAAAAATCTTGAAAACTCTGTATCTGCCTGGCAGGGCTGTGCTATAATCCCCTTAAACTGTGTTTTTAAGGGGATTAGAGTATGAAAAACAAAAAGGTAGCAAAAGTATTATCCATCATTGCAGCAATTATTGTGCTGTTGATCGTTGTAGCATCAGTCGGGCTTGGTGCCATGATAACTGATCAGGTTCTGTATCAGAACAAGAATAACAACACGATCGAGAACAGTGTGAAGCAGCTTGAGACATGGGGATATGATCTGGATGGATTTTATGCGAAATTCGGGGAACTGGGAAAAGATATTTCGGTAACAGCAGAGGATGGCAATGTTTGTCCTGCCACATATTTCGACAACGGAAGTGATACATGTGTAATTCTTGTACATGGAGCCGGCGGAGATCGCGTATCTGTATACCCGGTAGCGGAGCAGTATCTTGAAAGAGGGTTTGATGTTATCGCTCATGACCAGAGAGGATGCGGCCTTAATCCCGACAAGAAAGTGACCTTTGGAATAAATGAGTCCAAAGATGTAAAGGCCCTTGTGAAGTATGCAAGAGAGACTCTTGGCAAAACAAAAGTAATAGTCCATGGTCAGTCAATGGGTGGCCAGACCACTGCACTTTATGCATCAAACGTCACACCGGGAGAAAGCGATGCAGCTGATGCGATAATATGTGACGGCCCGGTTCCGGGGATGGAGTTCATGTTAAGATCTGTATTTGGGGATGACGATCCGGAGGCTATGTACGGAGCAATGTCTGACTATTTCATGTTCACCAGCGGTGTGTACATGAGGGTGGTAAACGGTGTTAATTACAAGAAAGGCGATACTATCAAAGAGGTGGCAAAAGATAAGCTCCCTACCCTTATCATTGTTTCTGACAGGGACAGAACCTGCCCTAAGGATAAGGTGGAAGAAGTTTACGAGAACGTAGGAAGTGATCTGAAGGAAATCTGCCACGTTGACAGTGAGCATATTGAAGGGGTGATCGATGATCCCAAAGGGTACATGGCGTATGTTGAGAAATTCCTGTCTAAGGTGAAATGATATCAGGAATTTATGGCCTCTGACGCTATTTAAAGGATATGAATTATGGAAAACCTGGTTGTAGCTACAAATGCGGTAATACCGTTCATGGTATATATACTTCTCGGAGCGCTGTCTAAGAAACTCTCTCTTGTCAGGGAGAGTTTTCTTAAAGAACTCAACGGCGTTGTCTTCAAGGTCTTTTTCCCGTTTATCATGTTCAATAATCTCTATGATGTGGACTTTGGACAGTTAAGCGGAGCAGGATATGTGGGCTTTGCTATTATCTCCACACTTTTGCTAATAGCAGTTTCTTTTACCGTAGTGCCGTTTTTTGAAAAAGAAAATAAGAGAAAAGGCGTCATCACACAGGCAATATTCCGCAGTAATTCCGTATTGTATGCTATCCCTTTAGCCCAGAGCGTGTTCGGACAGGAGGGCGCCACAATGGCAAGTATTGTGGTGGCCTTTGTGGTGCCTATTTATAACATCGCATCAGTGGCTATTCTTGAGTACTACAGAGGAGGGAAAGTCTCTTTTGGAAAGCTTTTTGTGAATATCCTCAAGAACCCGTTGATCATCGGTGCGATTGCGGGTGTATTGTTTAATCTTTTACCTGTGACTATGCCACAGTGCCTGGTTACGCCTGTTTCTGCTCTTTGCAATATGGCTACGCCACTGTCACTGTTTGTCCTGGGCGGAACCCTTCATCTTTCAGATATGTGGAAGAATGCCATTCCACTGGCAATCGGAACCGGGCTCAAGCTGGTTCTGGTTCCGAGCCTTCTGTGCTTTCTTATGGCGCAGCTTGGATTTAGAGGAAGTGAGTTCTTTGTGGTGTTCTGCATGTTCGCAACGCCTGTTGCGGCCGCATCCTATCCGATGGCCCAGAGCATGGATGCCGATGCAGACCTGGCGGGAGAGTACGTGGTTATCACAACAGTCCTGTCCATCGCCACAATCTTTTTCTGGATACTGGTCCTTAAAGGTCTGGGACTTATTTGACATAAATTAATCATAGGAGGCGTGGTATGAAAAGAGTAAGTGATTTTGTCGGAAAGTACATGGCAGTTATCGTTCTGGTAATTGCTGCGTTGGCGCTGTTTGTGCCTGCAAGCTGTCTGTGGATCCAGACTTCATGGGTTAACTATCTGCTCATGATCGTAATGTTCGGAATGGGATTGACTTTGAAGCCATCGGATTTCGTTGTGGTATTCAAAAGACCTAAGGACATCATCATCGGTTGCATCGCGCAGTTTACCCTTATGCCCCTCATAGCTTTTGTGCTTGGAAAGGGCTTTGGCCTTGAAGCAGGTCTTTTGGCCGGTGTCATTTTGGTCGGAACCTGCCCGGGAGGAACTTCCAGCAATGTAATTACGTATCTGAGTAAAGGCGATGTGGCATTATCAGTGGGAATGACCAGTGTCAACACGTTGCTGGCACCGTTTTTGACTCCTGCTATTACATATCTTCTTCTCAGAACTTCGGTTACCGTTGATGTGACGAGCATGTTTGTATCAATCATCAAGGTTGTCATTGTTCCTATTTTACTGGGATTTGTCATCAATAAGTTTTTTGGAAAATTCGTATCGAAGGCTCTGGATATTCTTCCTGTTGTCTCTGTGGTTGCCATAACTTTGATAGTTGCAGCGGTTGTTTCACACAACTCTTCCAAGATTCTTGAGACAGGCTTTGTGGTATTTGCAGTCGTTATCCTTCACAACGTTTTGGGATATGCCCTTGGATATCTCCTTGGAAGAATCTTAAAGCTTCCTCTTTCCAAGAAGAAGGCATTGTCTGTTGAGATCGGCATGCAGAATTCAGGCCTTGCAACATCTCTTGCAGGATCAGCTTTCCCTGACCTTGCAATGGCTACTGTTCCGGGCGCTATTTTCTCAGTATGGCACAACATTTCGGGAGCTATCCTTGCAAATATTTTCCGCAGGATGGAAGAAAAGGAGTCATCCAAAAGCACGGCTTCAGGCGACAAGATAACTGCATGATAATGTAAATTGATTTTTACAGCATAATATAAGGGAATGATCATTAGACACAGTCAGAAATAGCGGCGAGTGTCATACGGATCATTCCCTTTTGTTTTATGATTGCAAAAAACTACTTAACAGAGATCAGCTTTTTCTTTTGATCGTGAGAAAGCTGCTTAAGGTGCCATTCCCTGCTCATGGCTTCCTCTTTGGAATCAAATTCTTCATGGTAGACTAAAGTCACAGGGAGCCTAGATCTGGTGTACTTGGCGCCTTTTCCACTGTTGTGAGTTGCTATTCTTTTTTCGAGATTATTTGTATATCCGCAGTAGTATGAGCCGTCTGCGCATTCCACAATGTATGCATAATGTTTCATGTGGCAATTATATCATGGTTGCAATTTGGTTGTTAGCCAATATATGAGCTGACATAAATGTTTGTTTTCGTCTACGTCGTAATTCATATAGATTCAAATGAGGGAAAAAGCTTCATTTCAGCGTTGTTCAAAGCATTCAGCTTTTTCCCTCATTTTCATCTTATGAATTATCTCCTCGTCCGAGAACTGCACATTTATGTCAATCTCATATAATCTGGCTGACAACCAAATTGCAACATATCATGTCCTGTATGATATGTGATATCATATAAGGCGTAGAAAACTTAGTGACAACAGAGATGAGTAAGTCTACGAGGATAATATGAATACAATTTATGAACAGATAAATGCGGTACTGGAAAGCGAAGCGGTTTCAAGGATCATAATCAGCAAGGCTGCGAACAAGTCATCGGAGTACAGGAAAATTGATATCCAGGCAATGAGCGGAAAAGCGAACGGCACGCAGAGTGAGAGCCAGGACACCTCCTGCAGCACCTGCGGATCTTTTGCCACCACTTTCCAAATTTCAAAGTACACCGACAAGCAGGCCTTTCATGAGAACATTCAGGGAAAAGAGCTTGCTGCCGCAATTTCAGACATTATTTTCCCAAAGGATTCAAAGACAGTATTTCGTCAGTTAAATCTGTGGACCGACAGCTTTGAGCACATCTTTCTGATCTCAAAAAGTGGCGAATTTACTCACAAAAAGAGAGCGCTTAAATCCGATGAGAAGATGGAAGTATCCGCATCTCATAACAGGGAAAAGAACTATATAATCGAGGAAGGGCAGAAGGTTCCTCCGCTTATCGACATGGGAGTTTTTACAAAAGACGGCAAAGTTGTAAGGTCCATGTACGACAAGTTCAGGCAGATAAACCGCTTTCTTGAGATCCTTGATGACGAGATCGGAAGCCTTAAAACCGACCAATTGAACGTCATTGATTTTGGCTGTGGCAAGTCATACCTTACCTTTGTGGTGTATTACTACCTCACTGAGATTAAGGGAATAAGGGCCAACATCATCGGCCTTGACCTGAAAAAAGATGTTATAAAAAAGTGCAATGAGGCGGCGAAAAAGTACGGCTACGAAAATCTTCACTTTGAGCTTGGGGACATCAACGGCTACAAGACACCTTTTGACGTAGACATGGTTATCACGCTCCACGCCTGCGATACAGCAACAGATTATGCGCTGTACAACGCTATAATGTGGAATGCGAAGATGATCTTTTCCGTGCCCTGCTGTCAGCACGAGCTCAACAAGAAGATAAAGACTGACAATCTTTCGCTCCTTACAAGATATGGCATAATAAAAGAACGTTTTTCAGCCCTTGCAACGGATGCGATAAGGGGGAATCTTTTGGAGTACGCCGGCTACAAGACTCAGCTTCTTGAGTTTATCGACTTTGCCCACACCCCAAAAAATATCCTTATTCGGGCAGTAAAGAGAGGCATCACGCCCAAGGGAACAAGAGATAAGGCGCTTTTGGAAGTTGAGAACCTGATGAAGGAATTTAATACAGACCAGACGCTGTATGATCTTTTGATAAAGAAATAAATAGTGGCACAGATCAGAGATATATGATTGTTTAATTTAGAAAAAAGGAGAGAACTTATGAAGAATGTTACACTTGGACGCACCGGCATATGCGTTCCCCAGAATGGTTTTGGTGCTCTGCCTGTTCAGAGAGATTCTCTGGAGGAGGCTGTAAAGCTCCTTAGAAAGGCCTATGACGGCGGAATGAAATTTTTTGACACGGCTCGTGCCTACAGCGACAGCGAAGAGAAGCTGGGTGCTGCTTTTGGTGATGGATATGTCAAAAGAGATGAGATAATAATTGCGACCAAGACCGGAGCCAAGACTCCCGAGCAGTTCTGGGAGCATCTTGAAACATCACTGTCCAAGCTAAAAACTGATTACATCGATATCTACCAGTTCCATCTTATGGGACAGTGCTGGAAGCCAGGCGACGGTACCGGAATGTACGAGTGTATGCTCAAGGCCAAGGAGCAGGGCAAGATTCGTCACATCGGCGGCACAGCGCATAAAATCGGCATTGCAAAAGAACTGGCAGAATCAGGTCTTTATGAGACTGTTCAGTATCCTTTCAGCTATCTTGCAACTGACCAGGAAAAGGAGCTGATATATCTTTGCAACAAAAACAACGTCGGATTCATCTGCATGAAGGGCCTGGCAGGTGGACTTATCACGAACTCCAAGGCTGCCATGGCCTTTGTAAGCCAGTTTGACGGAACGGTTCCGATCTGGGGAATCCAGAGGGAGTCTGAGCTTGATGAGTGGCTTTCATACATGGACGAGACACCGGTCCTCGACGATGAGATCACTGCCTTTATCGAGTCTGAGAGAAAAGAGCTGATGGGTGATTTCTGCCGTGGCTGCGGATACTGCATGCCTTGTACAGTGGGAATCGAGATCAACAACTGTAACCGCATGTCCCTTATGCTTCGTCGTGCACCCAGCGCAAGCTGGCTTTCCGAGCACTGGCAGAAAGAAATGGAGAAGATTGAAAACTGTATCGGCTGCGGAGCTTGTCTTTCAAAGTGTCCATATGAGCTGAATATTCCGGAGCTCCTTAAAAAGAACCTTGAGGACTACCGCGAAGTTCTGGCAGGACGCAGATCTGTTAAATAATATCAGCTCTGCCTGTAGATGCTTTGATACTCTTTTGGCGACATACCGTACTCTTTTTTAAAGGATTTGAAAAAACTTGAATAATCCCTGAAACCAAAGCGCTCATAGGCGGAGGTGATGGGCTCACCGCTTGTAATGGCGTCTCTGCACTCTGAGAGACGCTTTTTTATTATGTACTGATGCAGAGAAACGCCAAGAGTATCCTTAAAGAGATGGGCAACATAGTATTTGCTCACAAAGAATTTGCCGGCGATATCATCGAGGCTCAGCTGATCTTCAAGATTTTCCTCAACGTAAGAGATGATGCTTTGGAAAAGAGACAGCTCATCGCTTCCCGTGTGACTGTGATCCTCGTCGTAAATGATGCGGTTGATGGTAAGGATCAGGTCGCAAAGGCAGATGTGCTGGAAAGTATCAGCCCCATATCTGTTCTGACTTATCTCCTCGAGAAGGCGCAAAAACTTGGACTCCACCAGATGAAACTGGGAGGGAGCCAGATGGTAGATGTACTTGTGAAAAGCCTCTGCCTTCTGCATAAGATACATGTAGTCCACAGATTCTGACAAAAGAGAATTGCAGCAATCACGGCTGATCCAGAAGACAAAGCGTCTGTAGTTCTGCTCTGATTCATGCATGATCGCGTGATGTTTCACTCCCGGAGGTACTATCATAAGGTCGCCGGGTGTCATTTTATAGGTCTCTGCAGCGGCAGCAGCTTCAGGCGAATTCTTCTTAGGACTGTTTTCGCTATCCGAACTGTTTTTCTTGAAAATCTCCATTGTCACGTCACCTTCGAGAAAAAGATAGCACTCGTAGTAGTCGTGGGCGTGTGGATGCAGGGTCTTGAAGTTCTTGTCGGAATAGTAGAAAACTTCAAAATCCGATGAAAGCATGTATTGTCTTGAATTAAATGATGAGCGTAGTTTGTTTTTCATATTGATCCCGTAAATTGCTTGTTCCTCATGTTTAAGTTTTTTCTTTGATGATATACGAATTGCTCCATGACTAAAGTCATTTTCGCAATTCTACAAACATTCGGAAATCGCTAATTTACTGCGTAAATTGCTTATTCCTCATGTTTGTTCGGGTCATAAAGTCAAAATGCTTTACAAGCAAGCTTGTACGCATTTGTGACTTTTGACACCTATATCATCATATCACCAACAACAATTTTTGCAATATATGAAACAAATAATTCCATTCATAAATTGATTCAAAAAATATAAAGTGAATACATGAAATACAGTTGAGGTTATACCCCACATAAAGGAGAACATGAACTATGGAAATGACACTTCGTTGGTACGGAAAAGAATTCGACACAGTTAAGCTCTGGCAGATCAGACAGATCCCCGGCGTTAAGAGCGTTATTACTACACTTTACAATAAGCAGGCAGGAGAACTTTGGACTCAGGACGAGATCAAGGCTCTTAAGGCAGATGTTGCTGCTGAGGATATGAAGATTGCAGGTATCGAATCTGTAAATGTTTCAGATGCCATCAAGGCTGCAACCAAGGACAGAGACGAGCACATCCAGAACTATATTGACACCTTGGAAAATCTTGGTAAAGAAGATATCCACATGGTTTGCTACAATTTCATGCCTGTTTTTGACTGGACCAGAACAGAGCTTGCAAGGAAAAGAGCTGACGGCTCCACAGTTCTTGCCTACACACAGGAAGCTGTAGATGCCATTGATCCTGCAAAGATGTTTGAAACTCTTTCAGGCGATACAAACGGAACAGTAATGCCAGGCTGGGAGCCTGAGAGAATGGCACATGTAAAAGAGCTGTTTGAACTTTACTCAGGCATTGACGAGGACAAGCTTTTTGAGAACATTGTTTACTTCCTTAAGGCAATCATGCCTGTTTGTAACAAATATGATATCAAGATGGCTATTCATCCTGATGATCCTGCCTGGTCAGTATTCGGACTTCCAAGGATCATCAACAATGAGAAGAACATCTTAAAGCTTATGAAGGCTGTAGATGACGTGCACAACGGTGTTACATTCTGCTCAGGTTCTTACGGCACAAGCCTTGAGAACGACCTTCCTCACATGATCAGAGCACTTGAGGGCAGAATCCACTTTGCGCACGTTCGTAACCTCAGATTCATCTCACCTACAAACTTCGAGGAGTCAGCACATCTTTCATCTGACGGAACTTTCGATATGTATGAGATTGTTAAGGCCCTCTACGAGACAGGCTTTGACGGACCTATCCGTCCTGACCATGGCAGAATGATCTGGGGCGAAGTTGCTATGCCGGGTTACGGCCTCTATGACAGAGCCCTGGGCGCAACCTACATCAACGGCCTCTGGGAAGCCATCGAAAAGCAGCACACACGCTAATCAAAAAGCCCCGGGGCAGTTGAAATAGGACGCCGGAGAATATGATATGAAATATCCTGCTCATCGATTTAAATGCAAAAAGGAGAGTGAAAAAAATATGGTTTTGAATAATGAATCAGTAAAAAATCAGGAATGGAAGGATAAGGGTTATTTTATTCCAAGTTATGACAGAGAGAAGATGATTGAGGAAACCGTAAAGAATCCTGAGTGGGTTCACTTTGGTGCAGGCAACATCTTCAGAGCGTTTCAGGCAAATCTTTCCCAGAGGATGCTTGAGGAAGGAAATGCTACAAGAGGCCTTACTGTTGTTGAGGGCTTTGACTATGAGATCATCGAGAAGATGTACAGACCTCATGACAATCTTTCAATTCTTGTTACTTTGAAGGCCGACGGAAATGTTGAGAAGTCTGTAATCGAGAGCATTGCAGAATCATGCATTCTTGATTCCGCTGATGAAAAAGAGTTTTCAAGACTTCGCGAGATCTTTTCCGCAGATAGCTTACAGCTTGCAACCTTCACAATCACAGAGAAGGGCTACAGCCTTGTAAATGCAGCAGGAGAGACGCTTCCCGCTGTAAAAGAGGACTTCGAAAACGGTCCTAAGGCTCCAAAGAGCTACATTGGAAAAGTTGCTGCTCTTTTGTATGCAAGATTCCAGGCAGGAGAGAAGAAGATCGCCATGGTAAGCACAGACAACTGCTCACACAACGGCGACAAGCTCTATGCTGCTATGCATGCTTTTGCAAAAGAGTGGACAGATAACGGCAAGGCTGACAAGGCATTCCTTGCATATGTTGAGGATGAAAACAAAGTTTCTTTCCCATGGTCAATGATCGATAAGATCACGCCAAGACCTGACGAGTCAGTTAATGAGATACTCAAAAAAGACGGCGTTGAGGACCTTGAACCTGTTGTAACTTCAATGAAGACCTGGGTTGCACCTTTTGTAAATGCTGAGGAGAGCGAGTACCTCGTAATCGAGGATAAGTTCCCTAACGGAAGACCTGCCCTTGAGAAGGTTGGCGTTATCTTCACAGATAAAGAGACCGTTGATAAAGTTGAGCGCATGAAGGTATGCACCTGCCTTAACCCTCTGCACACAGCACTGGCTGTATATGGCTGCATCCTTGGTTATGAGAAGATTTCAGACGAGATGAAGGACGAGGATCTTGTAAAGCTTGTTAAGCAGATCGGTTACGTTGAGGGACTTCCTGTTGTTACAGATCCCGGCGTTATCAAGCCCTCAGACTTTATCGATACTGTTGTAAACGTTCGTATACCTAACGTATTCATGCCTGATACACCACAGCGTATCGCCTGTGACACATCACAGAAGCTTCCGATCAGATTTGGCGAGACCATCAAGGCTTACATCGCTTCCGACAAGCTTGATGTTAAGAACCTTAAGTGCATTCCTCTTGTTCATGCAGGATGGCTTCGTTATCTCATGGGCGTAAATGACGAGGGCGTTTCCTTTGAGCCAAGTCCCGATCCGCTTCTTGAGAAAGCACAGGGCTTTGTAAAAGACATTAAGCTGGGCGAGACTGACAAGGAGAAGGTTAAGGCAGCAGTCCTTCCGCTACTTAAGGATGCTACAATCTTCGGAGTTGATCTGGAAAAAGAGGGCCTTGCTGATACAGTAATTTCCTACTTCATGGAGCTTATAGCCGGAAAGGGAGCTATAAGAGAGACTCTTCACAAAGTTGTCAGCGTACTTTGATCATAAAAAAGGGAGCTGCCTCGCAGACGATTTTAAATCTGTGAGACGCTCCCTATTTTTATATCTTCCTTATGATGTAAAAAACACTCTGTGATTGTTTAATTGTTTTCCGAAGGTAATTCTACCTTGAAGTACTTAACGTTTGCTGTAAGTTCCTCGGCGATCTTCTGCAGGTCTTTTGCCTGCTCAACAACTGATTCCATGTTTGTGTCAAGCTGCATGAGAGATGCGCTGGTTTCCTGAGTGGATGCGGCATTCTCCTCGGATATGCTGGACAGCGATTCGACAGAGTTAAGAATGTTATCCTTGTCGGTATTCATTGTGTTAACAAGTTCAACAATCTGCTTATTCCCATTCTCGGTCTCCTGCAGAAGTGCAAGCATCTGCTCAAAGGACTCACTCATCTCTTCAAGCGCAGTGGTTTCGTTGGTAATAGCTTCTTTTATGGCTTCGGTTAGCTGCTTGTTCTTTTCTGAATAGTCCGTGATCGTTGATAGCATGTTGGTGATCTCTCCGGCAAGACTGTTAGTATCGCCTGCCAGGTTTTTGATATTATCAGCAACTACAGCAAAGCCTTTGCCTGCTTCACCGGCTCTTGCAGCCTCAATGGATGCATTTAAGGCAAGAAGGTTAGTCTGACTGGCAATTGATATGATAGACTCTGCTGCTGTAGAAATCTGAGCTACGACATTAGCGGTCTCATTTACAGAATCAGCAACCTGTGTCGCCATTTCATCATTCTTCTGATCCTGAACCTTGATTTCTTCAAGCTGACTCTTAACCCTTGTAGACTCCTCGTATACCTGTCTTCCTTTATTCAGGTTGGAATTGGCAGATTCCAGAACATCGTCTACAGATGAGCCCATATTTACAGTGATGGAAGATGTATTTTGTACATCTTCAGCCATTGCGGTGGCTCCGGTAGCGAGATCGTTGACTGCAGAGCTGATATCTGTTGTTGTTTTCTGTGAACTGCTAATGCTGTCCTTGGTAAGTTCAGCCTTAGTGTTAACATTATCCGCGTGATCTATAACTTTTACCAGAGCATTTCTAAGGTCATGCCTCATGGACTCCAGTGCAGATAAGATGTCCTTGAACTCAGAGATAAAGCTGTTCTGAGTTACCTTTGTAACAAAATCTCCACTTGACATTCTTTCAACATCATTGCTCATCTTCTTCAGAGTTAAAAGAATAGCCCTGATGATCAGAACTGTGAGAACCAGCAGAATAATTGCAATAATAGTAAATACAGCTGCATTTATAACGATGCTTCTCTGAGTACCGGCTTCATTCTGCTCCTTTTCATTCTGAGCCCAGTCTTCAACTATATCTGTCATGTCGCTGATCAGATCTCTTGTATTACTGAACTCCGTGTCAAAAGCTTCGATATCACCTTCGTTTGTATCCACGTTGTAAAGGGATGTCCATTTATTAAACTGTGCATCAAAAGAAGAGTAAATCTGTGAAAAACTTCTGCCATCGGATGTTTTAAAGTTATTATACAGGTCATTGTTGGTCACAGCCAAAGCAGCAGCTTCTTTTACCCTGTCATAAGCCTGATCACAGTTTTCATGATAATCCGCTACATAAGTTTCAACCATTTCAGGTGGCATATACTGGCTGTAAGCATTAACATGAAGCGCACCCGACTCTGCCTGGTACATGTCTCTGTCTGCGTTTATAAGAGATGTACTGATGGTGTACAACATATCGTAATAAAGAGTCTCATCAGCTGTCTCAATGGATTTCATTTTTACACTGTTTTGGATAATGCTGAGTATCAGTGTAAGAACCAGAATTACTGAAATACTCATGAGTAACAGCCCGAGCGAAACACTTTTACCGGTATTAGACTTGTGATTCATAGTATCCCTCCTGAATAATTAGCGAAAAGGTAAAGTTTTCATAATAGTATTTTACAGTATATTAGCGTATAATTGTTCTTAAATGTTCGATATTTTATATTAAATTTTTATGTATATTTTAGAAAAGCAATTTGTGCTATCATTATTAAAGACAGTACATATTTGTGCTAAAGAACTCAATTCACTAGGAGGGGATAATTATGAAAACATGTCCAAATTGCGGAAATCAGGTGGCTGATGATGCGCTCTTTTGTAATAACTGCGGAACCAATGTAACAAATGTTGAGACAAGCCCAAATAGCGCAGCAGGAAGCGTTTCAGATGAGAGCAGAGTAGCCAGCGAGACTATTGGCGCGGCAGCATCAGCAGCAAATGTAGCAGGCGGAGCTTTCAGCGGAGCAACTCAAACTCAGGATTTTGGTCAGGCTCAGAATCTCAGCCAGCCACAGGCTTTTGATAACGACCAGATGAATTATCAGAATCAGTACAGATCCTATGATCCATCAGATCACACAGCGGAGTTCGATCCAAGAGATATCGCAGACAACAAGCTGTTTGCAGTATTTCCATATTTTACATTTATCTACGGCCTTATAATTGCGCTTCTTTGCAGGGAATCAGCGTTTACCAAGTTCCATGCAAAAAATGCCATCAGACTTAAGATTGCAGCAGTGCTGGCTCTGATCCCGGCTATCATTCCGATCCTTGGCTGGCTTATTTCGTTGATTTTATATCTGATCCTTGCTGTGATCCACATTATTGCTATTGTTAATTGCTTCCAGGGTAAGGCAAAAGATCTCCCGATTGTAGGAAATATCGGTTTCCTTCGCTGAGTAAGTGGTTTGACACATAGAAAAATATTTGCTCGCTGCTCCTTCGCAGTGAAATACTAAGACAACAAAAAACAGAAGTCCTCATTTCATGCTATTTAATAGAAATTGGACTTCTGTTTTTTTATAGCCTAAGTGTTTCAACAGATTCTCATAATGATTCGCAAATATATTTCTATATACTATGCTCACTTCAAAACGGTGTAGGAATCCCCTTTATCCGTCTATATTGTCCAGATCGTCAACATCATGAATGTCACTGGCTCCAAAGCCAATGTTCTGCATGCTTACAGTTCTGCGTCTTAAGCGGGCAGACTCTGAAGCCTGAAGAAGGAAGTCCTTGATTTCACGGCCGTGTTTGATATTTTTCATTATTATTGTCTTGTCAGTTACGTCAGAGGTGTACATGGTTATAGTGGAAAGCCCAAATATGCGCTGCATCAGGGATCTTGTAATCTCTACGTCACTTATTTTGTACATATAGCAGTCATTTTCATGTACAGTAAAAAAGCCTGTAAGAATGGTGATTACGTTTTCTCTAAGCTCATATCTGGTAAATGTCCATGGCAGGCCAAAGAACAGAAGTCTCTTTTTCTCGTCATAGCACATGTTTCCCTTGGCTTCCATCGACTGATTAAATTGTTCCTGGTTAACTATTTTTGTCATTTTTTGCCCTCTCTATTCCCCTGCATTTTGAGTTGTATTCTCTGAAAAATACCTATTTTCTTGCGCTTCAAGACCGTGGTTTTCTCAAGTGCCTCACATCATTCTCTTTAATATTACCACCTTTTTATGCAGTATCCCAGCCTTTGCAGGAAGTAAAGCTTTTACGGCTTTTTTGCTTATTATGCTATCCTGCATTAGCATCCTGTTTGACTGCCTGTGGCAATAATGATAAACTTTTGAGGTTGTTAGTAATTTACCTAAAGTAGTTTGTAAAGGCTACGGAACTGTAGCAAAATAAGAGTTTAGGCAATAAGGAGACAGAATGAAAATAGCAGTTACATATGAAAACGGAGAAGTGTTTCAGCACTTTGGACATACCTCAGAATTTAAAGTTTATGAAGTTCAGGATGGAAAAGTAGTATCCTCAGAGGTAATTGGAACAGATGGCAACGGGCATGAGGCTCTTGCAGGCGTTTTGGCAGCAGAGGAGATAGATGTTCTTATCTGCGGCGGTATTGGCGGGGGAGCTCAGAGCGCGCTTTCAGACAATGGAATTGAAATCTGTTCAGGCGCAACAGGCAGCACAGATGCAGCTGTTGAGGCATATCTTAAGGGAGAACTAAAAAATGCAGGTGTTAACTGCAACCATCACGGGGAAGGTCACAACTGTGGCGACCATGAGGATGGTCACACTTGCGGAAATCACGAGAGTGGACATTGTTCTGATCATGAAGGCAATGCTGAGAGTATAGAAGAATCTGATGCAGACCATGATTTATCCGGCAGTAATGGCAATAGCACTGACAGCATGGAAGAAGGCTGTGGTTGTGGCGGCGGCTGCGGCGGATGCGGAAGCGATGACAGCGAAGGCGGCTGTGGCGGTGGCTGCGGTGGTTGTGGCGGATGTCACTACGAGCCTGACTTTGACGGCCCAAACCTTGGCAAGACCGTGCGCACTCATTATAAGGGCACTTTCAACGATGGTACTCAATTTGATTCCTCTTATGACAGAGGTGAGCCTCTTGAATTTGTTTGCGGAACGGGCAGAATGATACATGGCTATGACAAAGCTGTAGCAACTATGAAAGTTGGTGAGATCGTAAATATCCATCTTGATCCTTCGGAGGCGTATGGAGAGGCAGATCCTAATGCGATCATCACAGTGAATATTGCAGAGCTTCCCGGATCTGAAGAACTTTCAGTAGGACAGCACGTATATCTTCAAGATGCTTTTGGAAGACCTATACCTGTAAGAGTAGTAGAGAAGGACGATACAAAGATCACATTTGATGCCAACCATGAAATGGCGGGAAAAGAGCTGAACTTCCAGATTGAGCTTGTTGAAGTTCTATAAGCAAAAAATATTATGCTATACATAAATGAGCATAGCGCAAATGATAAGCACATTTTGTATCAGGGTAAAGACAGTATTTAGTATCTGTATGTTATCCCGATGCAGGATGTGATGCAAAATGCAAAGAATGAAGGCAAATGTCTAAGTTCTTTGCATTTTTTAGCTTCTTATTCCAACGTGATATTTGTAAATACCAGTGTTTCGGGATTGCTTCACTACATTTTGCAGGACGCTCAATCTGCATAGACTGAAAAATGCTTAGTTATCATCGATTTGGCTGTTAAACGGTTTACTCAAAAGCATTGAGATAATTTTTGGAGCACATGGCATTATAAACAAAAACCGGTAAAAGAATTTGAGAGAACTGACCAATTGACATTTTTGCGGTCAGAAAAATATAATATTTTCATTGGGGTAAATCGGTTAACTATCTAAATGTAACTGTAAACAACACAACAAAAAAAGCGGAGGACATATGAAAAGAGAGAAGTTGTGGAAAAAGGTATTTTTTGCGACAGGGCTTGGCTTGTCTATTTTTTTGAGCTCTTTCGGAAACGTTACCGGAGTAATGGCTGCTGACATTACAGCCGAGCAGAATGTTGCTCTTAATGAGGAACAAGAAGCTGCTAATGAAGAGAAAGCTGATGAGGATGACGCAAAAGCACCTGAAGAAAATGCAGAGACACCTGCTGCAAAAGATAATGTGTCTGCGAAAGAATCGGTTGAGGGGAAAATCACAGAATCTCAGGCAGCAGAAACAAATCAAGCATCTCAAGAGGTAAAAGAGGAACAGGAAGAAACAGACGCTGCTCTAGCGGAAGATGTGGACCATACATCTGAGCTGCAGGGGGAAGAATACACCGTTACTCTTCAGGATGAGAAGGTTCCCTTAGCTTCGGCACCAAGGACTAAGAAGGATCCTGACAATGCAAACGTCAACAGAGAGAACATCCATGACGGTGCAATCCTTCAGGCATTCTGCTGGAGCTTTAACACAATTGCCGAAAACATGGCTGATATTGCAGATGCAGGCTACACAGCGGTTCAGACATCTCCTATAAATGAATGTCTTGACACAAATCCCGGCAAGAACCTTCACGGTCCTGACGGAATGTGGTATTACCACTACCAGCCCACAGACTGGGTGATCGGTAACTATCAGCTTGGAAGCAGGGAAGAGTTTGGGCACATGTGTGATGTGGCAGATGAGTACGGTATTGCAGTTATTGTGGATATCCTTCCGAATCACACCACACCATCTTTAAACAACGTATCAGAGAGTCTCTATGAGGCAGCAGGGGGAAAAGACAGCCTTTATCACACAACAGGCATGACAGCCGGAGGCTTTTCCGACAGACTTGAGCTGACCTACTATCAGATGGGTGGACTTCCTGATGTAGATACTGAGAACATCAGCTTCCAGGAGTACTTTTATGAGTTTCTGAAGGACTGTGTATACCTTGGAGCAGACGGTTTCAGAATTGATACTGCCAAGCACATCGCGCTGCCTGACGATCCTGTTCCTGAGTCCTACACAGATACAGACAGAAACACTTTTTATCCTAATATGAGAGAAGCTCTCAATGAGTATGCCGGCGAAGTAGGCACAAAGAGCTATGATGAGCTTTTTGTATACGGAGAAGTTCTTCAGGGAACAGGTGACAGACTGGCTGCTTATCAGGAGTACATCGGAGGTACAACAGCAAGCGGATACGGTTCAAACCTTCGTTCAGCCCTGGCCGGAGGAAATCTTTCCGCAAATAAGATTTCTGATTATCAGATTGGGGATGAAACCGTAAACGGCAGGACATACATGGCGGATACAGAAAAGCTTGTCACATGGGTTGAGTCCCATGACAACTACATGAATGACAGTGAGAGCTGCTGGAAGTCGATAAGCGACGAGCAGGTAATTCTCGGATGGGCGTTCATCGGAGCAAGAAAAGACGGAACACCGCTGTTCTTTAGCAGACCAGCCGGAAGTTCAGCAGAAAACCCATACGGCGACAACCTTATCGGTGCTGCGGGAAGCGACATTTATAAGGCACCTGCAGTTAAGGCGGTAAATCTTTTCCGCAGGCAGATGAAGGATGCGGAGGAGTACATCTCAAATCCGGGCGACAACGTTCAGGCAGTGATGGTTGAGAGAAAGGGTGCAGACGTTCAGGGTGCAGTCATCGTAAACAGTGCTCTTACAAGAACCACGATAAACGCAGCAACTGTCCTTGAGGACGGTTCATACACCAACATGGTTGAGGGAAGCGATGATATCTTCCTGGTAAAAGACGGAATCCTTTACGGAAGCGTTGCTGCAAGATCTGTGGCAGTTCTTTCCGAGAAAAAAGAAGGTACCGGAACCATAGTTTCTTTTTATAATCAGGACAACTGGAGCGATGTGGTTGCCAGAGTAGATGGAGGGTCAGAGACTCTTTCAACCGTAAATGACAACGACGGCTGGTATTGGGCAACAGTATTGGATTCTGAGTTTGAGATAAGCTTTGAAAATGCAGATGGAAGTGCTGTTTCACCAAAATATCACATTGATGCCAAGACAGGAACTTTTGCAACACTTTCCTCAGACGCTCTCTATTTTTCCAAAAAGGAAGCTGAGGAAGCTATAGGTGTCTACACCTATCCGGTTTATTTCTTTGGAACAGAAGGCTGGCAGAGCGTAAATGCCTACGGATGGCTTTCTGACGGAACGCAGCTCTTTGGCGCATGGCCCGGCAGCAGCGCAGCAAACGAAGGCGAAGGCTGGTGGCGCGCGGACGTTAAGGTGAAGGGAGGGGCAGATTCTTTTAACCTTATCTTTAACAACGGTGCGGACAAGCAGACTGTAAATATCGAAGGAATCACACCGGAGAGCAAGGACATCTATCTTGCGGTGGATGCTGAGAAGTCAAGCGGCCAGCTCGTTGTGAACAGATATTTGAGCAAAGAGGAAGCAGAAGAGGCCCTTGGAGTTTCAGGAAGCTTCACCACAGCTTATTTCTACAACACACAGGATTGGGAGAGCGTTTATGCTTACACCTGGGGCGCTACAACACTTGGCGAGTGGCCGGGAAAAGAGATGACTCAGGAAGAGGATGGCTGGTACAAGATTGTTCTTCCTGCAGGAGCAGGCGAGGAACTCAACATCATTTTCAACAACGGCGGAGCCGGCAAGCAGACCAGCGACATGAAGATCACGGACATGAAGTACAGATTTTTCCTGCACAACGGTATTGCTTTCCAGAAATACGGTTCCAAGAAGGACGCCCTTGCAGCAATAGCTACAGGCGATGATGTGAATTACACCACAGTTTATTTCTATAATGAAAAAGCTGATAACGAAGCATGGCAGAATGTAGCCCTTTACGTTTACGGCGGCGAAAACGGTGAGTACAACAATCTTATCGGTGGATGGCCCGGAAAAACTATGGACAGGGAAGAGGGTACTAACTGGTACACAGTAGAAGTCCCTTCAAAGGCCATAGAGACCGGAACGCTTACCTATATCTTTAACAACAATGGTGGCGGTGAACAGCTTGCCGACAACAAGGACATCACAAGGGAAAAGAGCTACTTTACATCCGGCAGCACTGACAGTTTTGCAAGTAAAGAAGAAGTCATGAAGTATCTTGGAATCGCTACAGAAGATCCCGGAACAGAACCGGAAGAACCCGGAACAAATCCGGAGGAGCCGGGAACAAATCCCGAGGAACCCGGTATAGATCCGGAAGAACCTGGAACAGAACCGGGTATCGAGGAACCGGAAAATCCGGGAACTGAGGAGCCTGTGATTGTGGAACCGACTGAGCCTTCAGAGCCTGAAGAGCCGCAGCAACCACAAAAGCCGGAAAAGCCTGTAGTGCCTGATCCTGTAAAGACCATAATCCCGATAGTGAGGGCAGTCAGAAGAGTTGTAATTTTTGTAGTTGTCTCAATTCTCAGGTGGTTCTGCGGATGATTTAAATATTAGGACATAGGACATGCTCGCTGTATAGAATGAATGCAGCGGGCATGTTTTTTCTTTGACTGCTGTGCATACGCTATCTATAAGTAGCATCGGATTGAGCAATTATGAAAAATGTGGTAATGTACTTAGATGATTTAAATGATATAGGTGTCAAATTTCGTGAAATGCCTACGCGTTTACATGTTAACAATTTGACGCTATGACTCAATTGATAAAGGCAATTTTTGGCGGGAAAGGACTACAATATGAGAGCATATTTTGCAGGCGGATGCTTCTGGTGCGTTACTCCCATATACAAAATGTACGGAGTTGATAAGGTGGTTTGCGGCTATTCGGGCGGAGATGAAGTTAATCCCACCTATGAGGATGTCAAGCATCAGAAGACCGGTCACAGAGAGACCATTAGCTTAGAATACGACCCGGAGAAGGTGTCATACTCAAAGCTTCTGGATATCTTTTTTGCCAATGTGGATCCCTTCGACAGCGAGGGACAGTTCATCGACAAGGGTTTTTCCTATACTCTGGCAATCTATTACAACAATGATGAAGAGAAGAATCTGGCAAAAGAGCGGATTGAGAAGCTTCAGGCTGATTCGGGAAAAGAGGTTTTTGTAGCTCTGGAGCCGTTTAAGTCGTTTTACGAAGCAGAAGAATACCATCAGGACTACTATCTGAAAAATCCCGAAGCTTTTGAAAAAGAGCTGATAGAATCCGGACGCAAGAAAGCATAAATAAAGCAAACGTTAATTAAGTTATAAGAAGGTTTCAAATGAGTGAAGAAATTAAGATAAATCAAAACACACAGGAAAAGGATGAACAGGTTCAGGTTGGTCTCTCCACAGCCGACTATTTCTTTGACCTGCCACAGGAGCTGATCGCACAGGATCCTATGGAAAAGAGGGATGAGTGCAGGCTTCTTGTGCTGGATAAAGAGACAGGAAAAGTTGAGCACCATATTTTCAGCGAGATCATAAACTACCTTGAGCCGGGTGATTGTCTGGTTCTCAATAATACAAAGGTAATTCCTGCCCGTCTCCTTGGCGAAAAGGAAGGAACCGGCGCTGCTGTTGAGATCCTTCTTTTAAAAAGAAGAGAAGCTGACGTATGGGAGACGCTGGTAAAGCCCGGGAAAAAGTTAAGACCCGGAGCCAGAGTTTCATTTGGCGGCGGAATCTTAAAAGCTGAGATCATGGACATTGTGGAAGAGGGAAACCGTCTGGTGAAATTCTATTACGATGGAATCTGGGAGGAAGTACTGGACAGGCTTGGAGAGATGCCTCTTCCGCCATACATCACCCACAAACTTCAGGACAAGAATATGTACCAGACAGTTTATGCCAAGTACGAGGGCTCTGCGGCTGCGCCTACGGCGGGGCTTCATTTTACAAATGAGCTTCTTGAGAAAATTCAGGAAAAAGGCATTGATCTTGCTTACGTTACGCTCCATGTGGGACTTGGAACCTTCAGACCTGTCAGAGTCACCAATGTCAAAGAGCACCACATGCACACCGAGTGGTATCAGGTGACAAAAGAGGCTGCAGACAAGATTAATAAGGCAAAAGATACAGGACACAGAGTTATCTGCGTCGGAACCACCAGCTGCAGGACCATAGAGAGCGCAGCAGATGAAAATGGACGCCTGTCCGAGTGCAGCGGAGACACATCAATCTTTATCTACCCGGGCTATAAGTTCAAGGTTTTAGACAGACTGATCACCAACTTCCATCTTCCGGAGTCCACGCTTGTTATGCTGGTTTCAGCGCTCGCCGGCAGAGAGAAAGTTCTTTCCGCATATGAAGAAGCAATCAAAGAGCGCTACAGATTTTTCTCCTTCGGGGATGCCATGTTCATAAAGTAAAGATCAGATATTGTTTGGCAATTGAATTGCAACCTGATAAGCTGAGTTTATCGGAAAATAAAAGCTAAAGATAATTCACATTTTGCGATAAGATGTGTATTATAAGAACATGAAAAAGAAAAACAAGCAATAATCGAGGAGGAAATATTATGAAGAAGAGTTTAATTTCAAGCATTTTACTTAGCAGTGTTCTTGCATTCTCTGCACTAACAGGATGCGGAAGCGCTGCTGCAGAACAGACACAGACTACAACAGAAACTGCAGAGGCTCCTGCTGAGAGCGCAGAAAGCACAGAAAACGCAGACAGCACAGAGAGCACAGAGAGTTCTGAGGCAGCTGCTCCTGCTGCAGAAGACGGTGACAAGACAATCACAGTCGGTGCAACACCTGTTCCACACGCAGAGATTCTTGATAATATCGTAAAAGAGGTTCTCGCAGAGGACGGATGGGAGCTGGAGACAGTCGTATTTTCCGATTATGTGCTTCCTAACACTTCACTTGAGGAAGGCGAGCTTGATGCCAACTACTTCCAGACACTTGGTTACATGAATCAGCAGAATCAGGATGCAGGACTTCACCTTACAGCTGTAGCCGGTATTCACATCGAGCCAATGGGAATCTACTCACAGAAGTATAAGTCTCTTGAGGAACTTCCTGACGGAGCATCAATCGGTATTCCGAATGACCCTGACAATGGCGCAAGAGGCGTAGATCTTCTTGTTCAGAAGGGACTGCTTGCTTCAAACGGCGGTTTTGGAACAGACGACAACTACACAGAGGATTCCCTTACAAACGACAAGGAAGCTAACCCTCACGGCTATGTGATCACACCACTTGAGGCAGCAAGCCTTCCGCTTTCACTTCCTGATCTTGACGCTGCAACAATCAACGGAAACTATGCTCTTGAAGCTAACCTTCCTGCAACATTCCCGGCTCTTGATATTGAGGAGTTTGACGCTGAGACAACAGTAAAGAGAACAAACTTCCTTGTTGTTAAGCAGGGAAATGAGGAGTCAGAAAAGACCAAGGCTCTTATAAAGGCGCTTCAGTCTGAGAAGGTTCAGAATTACATTGACGAGACCTATAAGGGAGCTGTTATCACATCATTCATTGATGCAGAGTGATAAATGAAAAGTTAATACGCGGTTTCATCAGCCGCTTTAAAAAGTCATAAAAATCCTACCTACTAATTTAGCCACTAAGCATGTGACACGCTACTCATTTGTAGCGTGTCACTGTTTATGTATATGATATAGGTGTCAAAAGTCATTGAGCAATTCGTATGTCATATGTATAATAATGTGCTATATTTAAGAAAGTAATCCGCTATGGATGACGCTTATGCGTAATTAACATCGGGAGTTAAGATAATGATACAGATTCAGAATGTCAAAAAGTCCTTCAACAATACCGAAGTCCTGAAGGATATCTCATTGGAAATTGAAAAGGGTGAGATCTTTGGAATAATCGGCCAGTCCGGTGCCGGAAAGTCTACGCTTCTCCGCTGCATAAACGGCCTTGAGAGTTATGATCAGGGTTCTATTCTTGTGGATGGCACCAAGGTTGATATCAGGGATAAAAAGAACCTTAGAAACCTCCAGAAGAGAATGGGCATGATCTTCCAGGGCTTTAACCTTCTTGAAAGACTGGACGTTTATGCTAATGTTGCTCTTCCCATGAAGTTTTGGGGAATTCCAACCAATACCCCTGAGGCAAAAGAGAAGATCATGAACCTGATAAAGCTTGTAGGCCTTGAGGAGAAGGTTCATTCAAAGCCGCGTGAACTATCAGGCGGACAGAAGCAGAGAGTTGCTATTGCAAGAGCTCTGGTGCTTGATCCTGATTTTCTTTTGTGTGACGAGGCAACCAGTGCTCTGGATCCTGAGATCACAAAGGGTATTCTGGCTCTTTTGCAGAAGATCAATAAAGAGATGGGCATCACCATCATCGTGGTAACTCATCAGATGGAAGTTGTTAAGCAAATCTGTCAGAAGGTAGCCTTTTTAAGCCAGGGCAAGGTCCTTGCTGTGGGTAAGCCGGAGCAGCTTTTTGTATGGCCCAAGGAGAGAGAAATCCGTGATTTCCTCAGAGAAGAAAGTGACAAACTTCCAACAACCGGCGTTAATTTAAAGCTCTTTTTCTTTGGAGAAGGCAATCAGCGTCCTATCGTAACACAGATGTCGCAGGAGCTTCACACCGATTTCAATATTTGCTGGGCCAAGCTTGAGGACTTCAGAGAAGATGTCTACGGAAGCCTTGTGCTCAACATGGAGGAAAAAGATCTGGAGAAGGCCTGTGCATTCCTGGATTCCAAGGATGTTACCTGGGAAGTTATAAACTAAGTCAATGATTCTTGGTTAGATTATATTAGGAAATTAAGGTCAAGTAATTTGGCAAAGTTAAATTCATTTTTTATAGATTGATTGGCTTTTAGCCAAAGATGGAGGATTTTGATGTCAGGTATTTTATCAACCACCGGCATGTGGGATATTGTTTTAAATGCATTTAAGCAGACACTTTACATGGTGTTCTGGTCAACTCTTTTTTCAGTAATCTTGGGATTTATTCCTGCAATAATTCTTACGCTTACAGCTCCTGACGGACTTAAGCCAAACAAATTTGTGTACGAGGTGCTGAGCTTTATAGTTAATGTTTTCAGAAGCTTTCCTTTCATTATCCTTTTGGTAATCCTTATTCCATTTACCAGACTGATGGTGGGAAAGGCCATTGGAACAACTGCTTCAATCGTGCCTCTTACAGTCTCCGCAATTCCTTATATTGCCAGGGTGTTTGAGACCAGCCTTCGAGAGACCAATCCTGGAGTCATAGAGGCAGCAAGAAGCTTTGGAGCATCAAACTTTCAGATCCTTATGAGAGTTTATGTCAAGGAGTCCATACCGAGAATGTTAAACGGCATCGTTCTTCTTGTCATTTCTCTCATCGGTTATTCTGCAATGGCAGGAACCGTAGGAGGCGGCGGTGTGGGAGATATCGCAATCCGCTACGGCTACCAGCAATACAAAACAGACTATCTGATTGTCTGCTCAATCATTCTTATCGCCTTTGTTCAGGGCGTGCAGATGCTCGGAAACTATATGTACAAGAAGATGAGCTAAAGAGGAGCAGTAAATTGCTGATGTGCAGTTGCTGTTTAGATATGAGTGACAGTAAATAGTTGATATGTTGTAAATGTTCAGATATAAGCGATTTATGTGTAAGGGTTGCCCTTTTTGGGGCAACCTTTTTGTTTTTTTATTTCAAAAAATACATATTTTTTTTATGGAAAATTTCTTATTATCGCATATTCGTGATGATAAGATTAATAGGGGGGAATTCGGGTTTTTATCGGTGTTTAGAGTAAGGGTCATAATGTTTTTTCGATTACATATATTGTAAAAATATTTCAGTTCTTATGAGGAGAGACTTGGGATGGGTAGAAACAGGATCTTTTACATAACTAAAGCTCTCATGCTGTCAGCTTGTATGATGGTTGGTATTTTTTTTGCCAAAGGGGTGGTGACAGTCTATGCCGCTTCTGATGGGAATCAAGAAGCTGAAAATTCGGATGAAAGCGGAAATACTCATACTGATTCTGAAGAGGAGTCTGAGCTTATAGATTATGATTTTGAAATCAGCACTGAAGAAATTGATTTTGGAACTGTAATCCGTGGCGATGAAGTTGATCCGATTGAGTTTACAGTCACAAATGTCGGCGAGACAGAGATTACCTTAGCTTATAAAGCAGAAGATGGCGATGAGGATGCGTTTAAGGTTGAACCTGTAACGGATGGGAAAGAAATTGTTTTCAGGGTAAGTGTTGAAGATAACTTAGACCCTGGCGACTACAGCGTGACTTATGATTTTTATCCTTCAGATGATCCGGAATCTGAGGCCAAAGTGGCGGTTACTTTTTCTGTTTCTGTAATCGAGCCTGTGCCTTACATAAGCAAAGTTGTGGTTTCTCCATCAAGTGCCAGCATTTTGGTTGGAAAAAGCTACAAGTTCAAGGCAGAAGTGCATGGTGGGTACGACTATGACAACACTGTTTTCTGGGAAGTAATCGGCAATACTTCCTCGGCTACAAAGATTACGTCGGATGGAATGCTTACTGTCGGAGGCGATGAAAGTGCGTCGAATCTAACGGTTATAGCCACTTCCGGGCAGAATCCGGATTATTTTGGAAGATCAACGGTAAACGTTCAGTTTATCGAGCATGAGATACAGCTTTCTGTAGAGCCTTCAGACGGCGGCGTGGTTTCAGGTGGTGGCACCGTAAGAAACGGTGGCAGTTTAAGGGCCACGGCTACTGCCAATGACTATTATACTTTCTCAGGTTGGTACGAGGGCAGCAGCCTTGTTTCCACATCCTCTCAGATACAAATTTCAAATGTTACCTATGACAGAAGCTTTACAGCTGTATTCAAAAAAGCAAGGTACACGGTTTCTGCAACAGTTTCTCCATCAGGTGCCGGAAAAGTAGAAAACACAGGAACATATGATGCCGGTGAAGAAGTTGCTTTAAGAGCAGTACCTAATGAAGGTTACGATTTTATCGGTTGGATATTGAATAGCCAGAATGTATCTGGAGACCTTGAGTACGTTTATGGTCCTCTCGAAAAGAATATCAGCTTAACCGCATCTTTTAAAGCAAAAGAGGCAAGAACCTTCAGAATAGAATCAGGAACCGCCAATCAGGGCGGAAAGATAAGTCCAAACGGCGATAACTTCGTGCAGGAAGGGAAAAGTGCAACCTACAAAATGGTTCCGGATTCCGGATACAGAGTACATGCTGTAGCAGTTGACGGAGTAAACATCGGTGCGGTAGACAGCTACACCTTTAATGATGTGTACGAGGAGCACTCAATAGCTGTGAGCTTCGAGGTGATTCCAAAAGAGGCAGTAACGCGTTCTGACAGTAGAGGAAACAATACAGATTCGGAGGAAGAATACTTCGAAGATGAGGAACTTCAGAAAACTCCCGAAGAACTTGAAGCCGAAATGGAAGAGACCGCAAATGAAGCTGAGGATGAGCAGACCAGTCCTGGACTTATTGACCGCATCAACAAGGGAGAGGTAACAGAAGAGACATCTCTGGAAAAAACTCAGGAAGAGGATAAAGTCATCTCCAGCAGGGAGATTTATGACAGAACATATACCCTTGAAGATGAAGCTGCACCTCTGGCTGCAAGTGCAGAACCTCTGACAAGCGAAAAATCCAAAATGGCACGGAAAAGTAACTTCGTACTTGAAATTGTTATTATAGGGCTGTTTTCTGTTGTACTTTATTCTATCGGATACACCTACTTCTGGCTTTTTAAAAAGAAACCATCAGACAAAGATTCTGAGTAAAACTTAATATGAACTACCCTCACCGACTCCACGTCGGAAAGGGTTTCTGTTATGCCGCGTGGCGGCATGAACCTGTAGGATGCTCTATGCATCCTGCAGAACAGGGCATGTCCACTATGCCCCTATCCCATTGGCTTACCTTTGGGAATACTTTTCTTAAGATGTTTGCAGCTCCATTTATGTCTGCATTTGTTATTGTACCATCGTAGTGCCTGTATAGTCCCCTCTGTATC
>SVFZ01000095.1 GCA_015056585.1 Butyrivibrio sp.
ACCACGAATCTATAACGTAGAGCCTGGGATTCGAACCCAGATATCCATGAGGAGTGTCGGTTTTTCCCCTGCGGGGACTAGCTTCGCGTCGCTCCCGATGCTGTACCAATTGAGCCAACTCTGCATATTTTTAGACAAAAGAAAAAGCTGCCTGCCTCATCTAAGAGGTAAGCAGCTGCTAAACATGTTCATCTATAAGCTCGAATCCCGTCTATCACGATCCTGCCAAAACAACATTCTCTCGCATTTGCCTATCCTTAAATGAGCGCATGAAATTAAACATCCACTCTGATTTGCTCTGGAGTGATGATTCATAACTTTCGCTATACAGGCAATAATTGCGATTCATTGTTGTCATGTCTCTCTTTTCCTTTCCGGGAGCTCTTATCTTCTCCACTTATCTCTTTCTATATCGTATAGTAACACCGGTTAGTTTAGTTGTCTATTAGCCTCGTAGTATAAATTTTTCAAGCCCCAAACCGGTATTCCTTTTCATCCTTTTCGTTTGCCACAAGCCCAAACGACTCTATTATCTTATCTGCAACCTGGTCCGGTGAAAGGTTTGTATTGTCAATCTTAAGATGATTTGTAAACCACACCTCACCCTCATCCGAATTCAGCCTGTGCTTCTTGGTGTCATCTAAGAGATTCGCTCTGCTCCATTCTACATCTTTCTTCGATGCTTTTTTCTCCATCCTGTATGGAGTCTCGTTGCGAGCCAGCCTGGTCTCAAGGTCTGCGCTGAGTTCAGCAAAATAGAAGTTACCTCCGTTCTTTGTAAAAAGGTCATGGAGTCCTGTGAGATAATCCCTTTCCTCCTGCAATTCGAAAGCTGTAACGTAAGTAAATATCAGATCAACGTTATGCTTTACTGCCAGTTCGAATGCCTTTTCACGAAAGAAAGCATTAAATTCCTTCTGTGCAGGCGTCGCAAACCCGAATATCTTATCTGAAACCTCAATGCTGTCATGATTGATCATCAGATTGTACTTCAACTTATCTCTAAGACTCTCTGCCACTACCATTTTGCCCACAGCCTGAGGCCCGCACACTACTATAAGATTTGCCATTATCTTACCTCGCTTAGTTGTAATCTCTCAAAATATCCAGTCCAAGCAATAATGCTTTTTCATGGGATCCTGTACCAAATGACCTGGCATCATACTCATGCACATTAGCCAATGAATCAGCAGTAAATAGGAACTGACCAAACTTTGCTCCGCGTTTCCTGCAGCATGCTGCAAGAGCTGCGCATTCCATCTCAACTACTGAACAGCCTTCCTCAAGGCGGTATTTCACCATTTCTTTTGTTTCCCTAAAAAAACCATCTGTAGACCAGGTTGTACAGGTAACAAACGGAAGCCCATACTTTTTAAATGAGTTCTCGATAGCAACTATCGGTTCCTGATCAAGCTCAATATATCGGGATGCCGGAAGATAGTGATATGAAGTACCTTCGGCCCTGAGTGCCTTTACAGGGACAATGAAGGCATCCTCCGGAAGGTCCGCAAGAACTCCGCATGAACCTACTGCAATTACCTTCTTACAGCCACAATTAACAAGCGTATCAAGAACCTGCGTAGCTGATGCAGAGCCTATAGGTGACTGCACCAGGCAGATATCCTCTTTTTCTTCATGAAGAACATATATCTTTATATTGTGAGAAACGGTGATTAGCTCTTCAACCATATCCGCATTATTGTCTTTGGCGTATTTATGAACAACATCTCCAAGAAATGCAAATAAACACTTCTCTGGCAATCCTTCCGCCGTCCAGTCATGATCAGGAGATATAACTTCCGATGAACTGTCATCATATTCCAATAATGGTATTTCATTTTTTATTATCATAATTGTCTCCTCCTGGATGTAAAAAAATAGACCTTATCAAAACTATCTTTAGCTTGATAAGGTCTTAATATACTTGTTCAATGAATCTAAAAAGTTTATAGATTCATCATATAGCACGGCCTCATCTTGCATGATAATCTAAGCCCCTGAGTATTTTCCACGGACATATAATTGACCATCAGTCTATTGATGAGACGTGTGTTTGTCATAAAACTGGTATTCCTCCAAGATTATTAGTTGTTAGTATAGACATCGCTCTGTTAGCTGTCAACAACTTTTTACCTTAAATGATTTTATCAACGCTATATCCTTATAATCCTTGCAAGGAACATGTTCATAACTCCAAGTGCAACAATTATTATCAGTAAATACCTGCTGATCAATGTTCCTCTCAGTTTATCTACTATGAAGAACATAATAAGCGGTATCAAATTCAGCCATTTCAGATATCTCATAATCCCATCCTCATGCTGACGATTCCGTCTTTCTCTCCAACCTCTTCGAAGCCCATACGCTTATACAGCTCGTATCCAACCTTCATCACTTCAGGCTTGGTAGTAAAAGTAACTTCCTTAAATCCAAGCTTTTTTGCCTTATCAAGCATGGTATTGAGCATTACTCTCGCATAGCCTTTACCGCGAAACTCAGGCTTGATGAATAATCTCTTGGCTTCACAGATAGCATCATCAATCTTCCTGATAGCAATGCTTCCAACAGGAGTCCCGTC
>SVFZ01000096.1 GCA_015056585.1 Butyrivibrio sp.
ATGAAGCTGAAGTAATGGAACTCTTCAAGAAAGAAGCACGAGAAGAAGGTAGAGAAGAAGGTAGAGAAGAAGGTAGAGAAGAAGGAAGAGAAGAAGGCAGAGACGATACATTATACACTCTGGTAAATGAGAATCTGCTTGATGTGGAAATTGCTGCTGCAAAGGCCAATAAATCTGTCGAACAGTTTAAGAAAGACATGGAAGAGTATTTGAATAAAATGCAGGACAAGTAAAGGACTAACTATGGTAGACATACTCGGTACATTAGGTCCAAGCTGTGACAATGAAGAAACTTTATCGGCGATGTTCGCTGAAGGAATGACCGGCATCCGTATTAATCTTTCACATGTGATGTTAATAGACTGTGCGGACAAGCTCCAAAGAATACAGAGAGCTGCAAAAGCAAACGGTGTCAGCCCCAAAATCCTCATCGATATGCAGGGGCCGGAAGTAAGAATTGGAAATATAAGCGAAACTGAGCTGCCTGAAGGCAGCTCGTTTACTCTGGGAAAGAATGGAATCCCTGTAGATGAAATTGTCCTAAGGAGTCTTAAAAAAGAGCAGGAAATCCTCCTTGATGATGGCAAAATCCTGGCTAAGGTCATTGAAGTGGCCAAAGATGGGAGCAACGCAGAGCTAAGAGTCATACGCGGCGGCAGGCTTACTGGCAGAAAGAGTCTTGCAATTGTTGGAAAGAATATTGACTGCCCTGCAATGACAGGAAGTGATCTGGAAAATTTAAAGATAGCCGTTGAATGCGGTGTAACAGCAGTGATGCAGCCTTTTGTCAGAAGTGCTGATGATCTTAAAGAGGTTCGTCGGGCGCTTGATGAGAACAACGGTACGGGCATAGAAATTTATGCCAAGATAGAAAATATGGCGGGAGTTGAGAATCTGACTTCATTTTTTCCTTACGCTGATGAGATAGTGATAGCAAGAGGTGACCTGGGCAATGCGATGCCACTTTGGGAGCTTCCCAAGGTGCAAAAAGAAATTGCGAAGGCCTGTAATGCTGCGCATAAGCGTTTTATGGTAGTGACGCAGATGCTCTCTTCCATGGAACGCAGCAAAGTTCCTACAAGAGCGGAGGTCAGTGATATTTACAATGCTGTTTTTGATGGTGCAAATTCGGTCATGGTTACCGGAGAAACCGCCATCGGAGAAAATCCTGTTGATGTAATACGGTATTTGAAAAAGACAGCAACTATAGCGTACGATTTCTGCGTGAGAAACAAATGAGAAGCCGGATAGCGGTTGCCAATCTTTATAAAATATATTTGTGAAGCCTAAATAAAGACCCGTGCAGACTACACTTCCATAAAAAATTCTTTTTGCAAAGAAATGCTTCGAAATCGCAATGAAATTGCCCTCTAATCACGATATAATATTGTTGCTGGCATTAAAAACTGTCAGATAATAATATTGGGGTAAAGAATTAAGGGGCATGAGCCCTAAGTTCACAAAAGGAGGGTATGCAAAATGACAGATCGTATTGTACTAAACACCGTGTCATATCATGGAGCGGGGGCAATTAAAGAAATTGTGGGTATCGCTCAGAGCAAGGGCTTCAAACATGTATTTGTTGCTTCAGATCCTGACCTTATTAAGTTTGGAGTAACTGCTAAGGTTACGGATTTATTGGATGAAGCTAAGATTCCTTATACTGTTTATTCAAATATCAAGCCAAATCCTACTATTGAGAACGTTCAGAGCGGTGTTAAGGCATTCAAGGAATGCGGCGCTGACTCTATCATCACCATCGGCGGCGGATCATCAATGGACACTGCTAAGGCCATCGGTGTAATCATCACAAATCCTGAGTTTGAGGATGTAAGATCTCTTGAGGGAGTAGCCCCAACCAAGAATCACGCGGTTCCTACTATAGCAGTTCCGACAACTGCAGGTACTGCAGCAGAGGTTACAATTAACTACGTTATCACTGACGTTGAGAAGAAACGTAAATTCGTTTGTGTAGATACCAACGATATTCCGGAAGTTGCTATCGTTGATCCTGATATGATGAGCTCAATGCCCAAGGGCCTTACAGCTTCTACAGGTATGGATGCTCTTACACATGCAATTGAGGGTTATACCACAAGAGGCGCATGGGAGCTCACAGATATGTTCCATTTAGAGGCTATCAAGCTCATCGGTGCCAACCTCCGCGATGCAGTTGAGAACAAGCCTGAGGGCAGAAAAGGCATGGCTATGGCTCAGTACATTGCCGGTATGGGATTCTCAAATGTTGGTCTTGGAATCGACCACGCTATGGCTCACACTCTTTCGGCTTACTACGACACGCCACACGGTGTTGCTTGCGCTATGTTCCTTCCAATCTCCATGGAATTCAACAGAGATTATACCGGAGAGAAGTACAGAGAGATCGCAAGAGTTCTTGGTGTTAAGGGCGTAGATGATATGTCTCAGGAAGAATATCGTGACGCAGCAATCAATGCTGTCAAGCAGCTTTCCAAGGATGTCGGAATACCTGAGAAGAACGAAAAGATCAAGGAGGAAGATCTTGATCAGCTGGCAACAGATGCTCTTGCAGATGCATGCTATCCGGGCAATCCAAGAGAGGCTACAAAAGAGCAGGTTATCGAAATGTTCAGAATGTTAATGTAAATCAATATGTATTGTTTATGGGCTGTCCAATGTGGCAGCCCTTTTTAATTACCAGAAAATTGCTTTGAATTCCCTATAAAATAAAAACGCGAGAAGGTCGCAAGCGTCATTCTATCATATCAAAAATTTTATAAATTTAAGACTCAATACCACTGACGGAATTGTTATAATTAGGACATGTTGAGAGCATATTAACTGAAGGAATGACTACCATATGCGCTATAAAAATATATTCAAAGCAAATTTCATATCTCGTCCCAACAGGTTCATTGCAATTGTTAACCTTGATGGTGAAGAAGTCACCGTTCATGTAAAAAACACCGGAAGATGCAGGGAACTCCTGATTCCCGGTGTAAGAGTCTTTTTGGAAAAAACAGATAATCCGGAGAGAAAGACTCTCTATGATCTTGTGGCAGTAGAGAAGGACGGAAAGATAATAAACATTGATTCGCAGGCTCCTGAAATAGTCGCGGGGGAATGGCTTTCGGAGCTTGGCAAATTTGATGTGGTAAAACCGCAATATAAGTATGGTAATTCCAGGATTGATTATTATATGATAAAGGATGGCTCGGAATACCTGCTGGAAGTAAAGGGCTGTACTCTGTTTAAGGACGGAGTTGGCTACTTTCCAGATGCGCCCACTGAGCGTGGAGCAAAGCATCTGGGAGAACTGACAAAGGCTTTGAAGGAAGGGTATAAAACCTACATTGCATTTGTTATTCAGGGAGAGGGTATTGAAGAGGTAAGGCCCAATGCTGAGACAGATCCGGCATTTACCGCCGCATATTTACAGGCATTGAAGGCCGGCGTAAAGGCTCTTTTTCTGAAGTGCAAGGTAACAGAGTCTACGCTGGAAATAATTGGAGGAGAAGAACCATAGGGGAATGAGGATTTTTGTAAGGGATAAAAAGTTTTACACCACACTTGTGGCATTTGCGCTTCCTATCGCGCTGCAACAGCTGATTACTGTTGGAGTAAACATGGCTGACAACATAATGCTGGGCCAGCTGGGTGAAGCACCTATGAGCGGAGCGACACTTGCCAACAACTTTATTACCATTTTTCAGATCATGTGCATGGGACTTGGTATGGGAGCAAGTGTACTTGTCAGCAGATTTTTTGGAATGAAAGATACACTGAGCATGAAGAAATCAGTAAACATCATGTTTCGGATTCTTTTAGCAGTTGCAACTTGTTTTTCCATTGCTACAGGTTTTGCGCCGGAACCAATCATGAAGATGTTTACATCGGAGGCGGAAGTTATCAGACAGGGAACAGGATACCTGCTTATTTCAATTCCGTGTTATTACCTGAATGGATTTGCTTTAACATCGAGCCTTATGCTCAGATGTGTGGGCAAGGCAACCATCCCGTTATTATCCAGCTGTATGTCGTTTTTTATCAATATCTTTTTTAACTGGGTGTTTATCTTTGGAAAGCTGGGAGCACCGGAAATGGGAGTAAACGGCGCGGCTCTTGGAACGCTTTTAGCCAGAGTCGTTGAGTTTTCGGTTGTTATGGGCTTTATGCTCTTTAAGGATGAAAAGATCGGCTTGCGGATTTCTGATCTTACACTTCCTGTCAGAGATCTTTTGCCGGAATACATTAAGATATCAATTCCTGTTCTTATATCAGATACGCTGCTGGGGCTTGGCAACAGCGCAGTTGCAGTGGTTATGGGACATATAGGAGCCAGCTTTGTGGCTGCAAATTCGATCACTACAGTTGTAATGTCTTTGGCTACGGTAGTAATTCAGGGCATTTGTCAGGCAAGCTGTTCAATAACAGGAATTACGCTTGGAAGAGGAGAAATAGAAAAGGCAAAGCAGCAGGGCTACACCTTCGCGGCTCTTGGCTTCTTGATCGGAGGCTTCGGGTGCTTACTGATTCTTGCGCTGTCAAATCTGATCGTCGGACTGTACAAGATTGAACCGGAGACAGCAGAGCTTGCAAGGGATCTTATGCATGCGGTGGCGCTTGTAATATGGTTTCAGGCGGCTAACAGCATCCTCACAAAGGGGACACTTAGAGGCGGCGGAGATACTAAATTTCTGATGGTTGCTGACATTATTTTTCTCTGGGTATGCAGCATCCCTTTGGGAGCATTGGCAGGACTTGTATTTAAGTGGCCTGGATTTTATGTATACCTGATGCTAAGGATAGATCAATTTCTGAAATGCATTGTCTGTATTTTCAGATTGCGGAGCGGAAAGTGGATCAAGAAGATCAATCATAAATAAATTAACCGTCAAGGAGACAACATAAATGAGGCTGATATTTGTAAGGCACGCTGAGCCCAATTACGAGAAAGACTGCATCACGGAGAATGGAGTATTGCAGGCAAAGAGCACTGCTAAGCGACTCTCCGATGAGGACATCAAGGCTGTTTTTGCATCACCCATGGGGCGCGCCGTTGAAACAGCCTCTTATATTGCAAAGGATCATGGGCTTGAAGTGCAGACTCTTCCCTTTATGCATGAGATCAACTGGGGGGATATTGATGAAAATGTTCCCGAGGATAAAAAGATTCCATACGACGGACATCCCTGGACTATAGGCCATTTATATCTTTCTGAGGATAAAGATAATGTGGCAAGCCCAAAGTGGCGTGATCACCATTTCTTTAAGGACAACAAGCTTATTACTTATTATGATCTTATATCCAAGGAATTCGACAAGTTTTTGGAAAACTATGGCATCGTACGCAAAAACAATCTGTATTTTTGCGAAAAAGAATGCAATGACACGGTTTTGCTTGTGGCTCACGGAGGTTCAGGAAGCGTCATGTTTTCGCATGTTTTAAGCCTTCCGCTTCCATTTGTTCTTACAAGTATGCCCTATGGAGTTTGCTCTGTTTCAATACTGGAGTTTTCTCCTGCAAATGACGAAGTCATCGTTCCAAGGCTCGAACTTTTTAACGATATGAGACATCTTGATAAAGTGAAAGTAGAAGCGCTTCATTTTGAAAAGTAACGCCTATCTGCCGGAGCCTTTATAGTAAGCAGCTGAAATATGAAGTTTACTATAGATTTGCAAAACATCTGTACAATGAATGGAGAATAAGAATGAAGACATATAACGCTGCACCGATAAGTACAACTAAATATCTGCTTGGAGAATCCCCTTTCTATGATGAACGAAACGGACAGTGCTCTTTCGTGGATATCAAGGCAGGCAAATTTTATACTTTCCCCGGGAAGGACAAACCTGACACAGACAACATAAAATGCATAGATTTTGGGGAGCAGATAGGAGCAGCAGTTCCCACTTTAGACGGCCAGGGATATGTAGTTGCGGGCACTAAATCTCTTTTTCTCTATAAGGGAAAAGAAATTGTGGCAGCAAGAGACCTTACCGGAATCTATGAATCCTTCCAGCGCTCAAATGACGCAAAGGCAGACCCTAAGGGGCGTTTATGGTTTGGATCAAGCTGTCTTGAGGATGAGCATGAACCTTCGGGAAATCTTTACAGACTTGATGAGAGTGGCATCAAGGTTATGCAGGAGAACACAAAGATTTCCAACGGAATGGCCTGGAGTGCTGACAGAAAGCACTTTTTCTTTTCCGATTCTCCATACAAACAGATCTTTGTCTATGATCATGATGAGAGTACAGGCGATATCTCAGGCAGGCGTGTCCTTTTTGAGATAGAGGATGGAGTTCCGGATGGTATGTGCATCGATAGAAATGACAATCTCTGGGTTGCTGTTTGGGGCGGAAGCAGGATCGAAAAAAGAAGCACGAAGACAGGGGAACTTCTTGGAGTTGTAAAGGTTGCGGCTGAGCATACAACTTCATGTTGCTTCTATGGAAAAGACATGGACAAGCTGTTTATAACAAGCAGTGGGGATGGACTTACAGGTGAATTTGATGGATGCATTTTTACCTGTGATGTGGATGAAAAAGGATGCGAGACTGATTTCGTGGATATGTAAGTTTGTTGTAGTTCATAACCAATGAATTACAAAGTGTATGAAAAAAATTTGAGGGGCATTTGAAAAAAATGTTTAAAAACAAATCAGCTAATCTTATTGCTGTATATGGAATTTTTGTATTTTTGGGACTGTTATTTTACTTTCTGGTACTTAATCCGCTCTCTGTCTATGACGTGGACGACTGGCTTTATATATACGAACTTAGAAAGCCTATACCCATGATACATGCATGGAACCCTACCAGGGTTTTTCCGGAGACTTTCATGCCGATTGTATCCTACTTTGGAGTATTGGTCATCAATCCTTTAATTGAAAATTATTATTATTCTTTATCTGCCGCACACGGGCTTTTTGCAAGCATTTTGTTCACATTGTATTTTGTAATGTTTGTTCTGCTTTTTTACAAAAGAAAGCTTGCATCAGCAAAGCGGAGTGTCGTATATGGCGCAGTATTTGTTTTTCTGCATTTCTTTTCCCATATATACAGAGGTCATGATAATCCATCTGTTTTGTATTCGATAAATCTGACCTGCTTTTATTTCTATACTCTGTCTGCAATAATCAATGCCAGTCTGGTCATGTATTTAATGAGCTATGACGGCCTGAAAAAATGGTTCGTCCGCAGCAGTTTATTGAACAAGCTGATTGTTGTTATCTGGATGTATTTTGCGCTGAATTCCAATCTTTATTCATCAGTTGTACTGGCCACATACATTGGGACAGATTTTTTTATAAATCTGATGAAGGACTGTAAGACAAAGAAATTTAACTTAAGGACATATTTGGCTGAAAACAAGCTGAACCTCGTTGTTATTGTGTGGTGGCTTGCTGTTAATTTAATCGAAGTTATGGGTGGGAGAGCCGGATCGATACATGGAAATTTAATGGCAAACCTGCCTCAGACTATATTGTTTGGAATTGCCAGTCTCGTCGTAAAAAATATATGTATTCTTACGTTCGAGATTGTAATACTGTTGAAATGGCATAAGATGCACGCTAAAAAGCTTAACATAAACGCACAGAAATTCCTGATGTACATTGGATTTCAGATGCTTTATCTTGTTTTACTCAGTGCGTATGTTGAAAAGAGCTATATCATCAAATCCGAAGTTATACTGTGCAGCTTCTTTTACATCTTTCTTGCCGAGATTCTGTGTCTGAACAGTCTGATCAAAGTAAATGAGAAAAACAAAAGACTTCCGCTTATTTTGCTTGGTGCACTTGCCTTTTTGCTGATACATCCCGGAAGAATGATAATTCCATACAACTTCTCCGGAATTCCGTACAATCAGTGTGAAGCTCTTTTTAATGATGTATTGGAGCAGTTTAAAGAGGCACAGGAAAAGGGAGATAATGAGCTGGTTGTAGAACTTCCTAAATTTGATTCCGACGACAACTGGCCCTTGTGCGATTTTATTGGGGAAAGGTATTCAGAAGCACTGTACAGGCACAAGGTGATCGATTCATATATTAAAGTAAGTGATGTTGTTTTTTCTGAGGAGAAAAGCCGGGAATTTATCACCGGCCAGTAATGGCAACAATAATCTCTGAAAATGAGATTGCAAATAAACTATAACTGGGGGTAACAATGAACTACATATTTGAAATGCCAAAGGAAATGCTTAAGGAGACAGAAAAGAAGGGAACTGTAGAGCTTTTGGAGTATGAGTCACAGACCTATGATGACGATGCCAAAAAGCTCCATAAGTGCGCGTGGGTTTATCTGCCTTATGACTATGATGAGAATAAGCAGTATAATATATTATATCTTATGCATGGCGGCGGAGTTACTCAGGACTGGTGGCTCAAGACGTTTCCTGACACTGTGACGATACTTGACAACATGATCGAGCAAAAGCTCTGCGACCCGCGCATCGTTGTAACGCCAACGTTCTATCATGACGAAGAGGACAAAAATGTACATGATGAGTCCAGAAGCGAAAACTTTAAGTTTGAACTGCGGAATGACCTGATCCCTGCAGCCGAAAAGAAGTATGCAGGTTTTTCAAAAGGGGATGTTTCAGAAGCATCACTTATTGCAACCAGGGACCACCGCGCATTTGCAGGCCTTTCGCTTGGATCCATGACTACTTACCGCGCTGCTTTTTACAATAACTTTGACCTCTTTGCATACTACGGACCTTTTTCAGGATGCTGCGGTCCTTTCGGTGATCACGAGGCAGAAGTTGCGAGAATCTGCAAGACTCTTGAAGAGGGAAAAGAGAAGGGATATGAGCTTAAGTACATGCTCTGCTGCAATGGCGATAAGGATATAGCTTTTGAGGAACACAAAGACATCATGGAAAAAGCGGTAAAGAAGTGCGATCTGCTTGTTAAGGACAAGAACTATGATTTCTTTATCATTCCCGGAGGTGTTCATGATATGAAGGCCTGGCAACTTCATTTGTACCATGCACTACAAGTGTTTTTTAAATAAGGAGGCAAAATAAATATGACAGATGGATCAAGATATGTACCCTATGAAGAGAGAAGCGGAGCTGAGTCAGTGGTTTATTTTACCAGAGACCTTTCTGCGGCAGGAATCAAAAAAGCGTTTGAAAGAGTGAACGAAAATATTACAGGTAAAATTGCTGTAAAGCTTCACACCGGAGAACCCAAGGGGCCTAATATTGTTCCCCCTGCATGGATAAAGGAGATTCTTGAAACAACCCCGAGCCTTAAAGGTGCAACAATTGTTGAGACCAACACCTTCTATAAAGGGGACAGATATACAACTGAAGATCACAGGAAAACTCTGTCTGTAAACGGCTGGGATTTCACCACTGTAGACATCATGGATGAGGACGGCACAATCACTCTTCCTGTAAAGGGCGGAAAGTGGTTCAAGGAAATGAGCCATGGATCACATATGACAAACTATGACTCAATGTTTGTTCTTACGCATTTCAAGGGACACACCATGGGCGGTTTTGGTGGCAGCAACAAGAACATCGGTATTGGCTGCGCTGACGGTCGTGTGGGCAAAATGTGGATCCATGCTAAGAACGGCAACGACTGGGGAGTGGACAAAGAGGAACTCATGGAGAAGATAACCGAGTCCACCAAGGCAACCATAGATTATTTTGGCAAGAATATCACCTATGTAAATGTCATGAGAAATATGAGCGTTTCCTGTGACTGTGAAGGTGTACAGGCTATGCCGGTTGTGACTCCAAACGTTGGAATCCTTGCTTCTACTGATATTCTGGCAGTTGATCAGGCCTGCATAGACCTTGTTTATGCCATGACCGAAGCTGAGCACAAGGATCTTGTTGAAAGAATAGAAACAAGACACGGTCATAGGCAGCTTTCTTATATGAAAGAGCTGGGCATGGGAAATGACAGATATAAGCTTATTGACATAGATAACGGCGATGTTGAGATTGACAGAAAAGAGGCTGTAAAAGGCCTAAAGCCGTTTGTAAAGATTGATCCAAAAAAATAAGGCTGACTTGAGTTTTTTTCCAAAGACAGTAAAAGTTCCTTGAATTAGGAATTCAAGAAGTCCACTAATATTGAGAGGATATCAGTATGGATACTGAGATTATAAAGCTTCAGGATAACTGCAGATTCCACTACGGAAACTGTGAGGAGGCCTGGTACAAGGGATATGACGACAGCGCATGGGAAAGTATTTTTCTTCCTCATGATTATTCAGTGACTGCGCCCTTTTCAAAAGAGTATTCCAGCGGAACCGGCTATGTGCGCGGCGGAATTGCCTGGTACAGAATTTATGTCAGGATCCCTGAGGAATACAGAGGAAAGCGTCTTACTCTTGTTTTTGATGGAATCTACAACAACAGCAGCGTCTGGGTGAACAGCTATTTCCTTGGCAAAAGACCTTACGGCTACTCGGAGATTTCCTATGATATTTCAAGTCAGGCTTCTTTTGACGATGACCTGACAGAGATAAGTGTAAAAGTAGCTCATACTGATATTGCGGATTCAAGATGGTTTACCGGAAGCGGTATTACAAGAAAGGCTTATATCATAGTTTCTGAGAATGTAACAACAGAGCTTCACTCGGTATTCTTCAGAACTTCTTCTGTTAAGAAAGTCGGAGGGAAGGACGTTGCGGATATTTCTGTGAGCTATGAGGTGTTAGGTTGCGGAAAAAATATAAAGATTTGCAGCAGTCTTATTGATGCTGAAGGAAAGACTGTGCTGGAGCTTGAGGGAAGTGCAGGTCCTTCCGAAAATCCTGATGGAAAGAGAAGTTTGGAACAAAGCAAAGAGCTGGAGAATGTAACCTGCGACACTTGGAATTTACAGCTTACAGGAGATGTGGAATCGCCCAGGCTCTGGTCTGTGGAGGATCCATATCTTTACACTTTAAAGACGAACCTGACAGTTGGCGGCAGCAGCTATGTTGTGGACACACAGCGAGTCGGCATCAGGACAATTTCTTTTGACCCTGACAAGGGATTTTTCTTAAACGGTGTTTCCACTAAGTTCAAGGGAGTCTGCGTTCATCATGACGGGGGCTGCCTTGGCGCCGCCATGAAAAAAGAGGTATGGGCAAGGCGTCTTGAACTTTTGAAAAAGTCAGGCTGCAATGCCATAAGATGCAGCCACAATCCGCATATGCCGGAGCTTTATGAGCTCTGCGACGAAATGGGATTTCTTATGATGGACGAAGCCTTTGATGAATGGGAGAATCCCAAAAATAAGTGGTCCACCGGGCATAATGTGTATCCGCCAAAGCATCAGGGCTATTATGAAGATTTCCCGGCATGGCACGAGAAGGATCTTCGCACCATGATAAAGCGCGACAGGAATCATCCGTC
>SVFZ01000097.1 GCA_015056585.1 Butyrivibrio sp.
ATATCAGATTCCACTTAGGGAGCGCAGGGTGCCTTTCCTGCTCGTCAAATGTTCTTATATCCGGAGTATAACATCAGATATTTCGCGTAGTCAAGTGGTTTTAACGAGCCTTCCTGACCTTATGTAAGAATCAAGCTTTGCCTCCTTTATGTCAAACATTGTGGCTACATAATACCTATTTTTCTTTACATCAAGTTTTATAGTGATAAAAATGTTGTCCTTATAGCATTTCACCATCTCGAGTACCCGAATATACTTTTTCATGTGCTTTCCACGCTCAGAATAATCAGTCTTATCAAACGTGAAATGCTCGAAAAAGTGCGTAAATTCAAGGATTTCTATTAGTTCACTCTTGTGAGCAACACTACAGTCTCATCTGTGGTTAAGGATTCCAAGGGTGACTCGATATCTCCCGAACTGCCATTTTCCAAGGAAATTCCGTCAATCTTAGCAACTTCCTCATCACCTCGGATCACAGGTACCGAGAAATTAAACCGAATATTCTTTATCCAGTTACCATCCTCCCGGCGTTCTGGGAACAATTCGATGCGTTCGATAAACGAATGCATGAAACGCTTCTTTTCCGCATCCGTGCACATTTCATAGATTTCATGAAAATGAAGCAGGAACTCATACATGCTGTCTGCGGAAAGATTGCTCTTTTTCAGCTCCATTACCTGTGCTTTTACCGTAGCAATGCTTTGTTCCACCTCGAATATTGTATCATACTGAACATCCAGGCGCTTCTGTAAATCTGCTATCTTTTTCTCATAATGCGGCGTATCGACATCGAGCGTATCCATCTGCATCTCCAATCTTGACTTGATGACCTCTGCCTGATGCAATTTGCCTTTCAATGTATCCAGTTCTTTCTCCATATCAGATGTATCAATGGTAGTTCCGATCTTTTGCTGGATAGCCTCCTTGAATTTGCCTTCTTTTGTCATAGCCGTAATCAAACGGGCTAACATGTCATCTATCTGAGACTGTTCGATGTTGATCCGGAAAGTGCATTTATGACCGGTCGCTTGAACCGTATTTTTGCAGTAATAGTAGTACCGTGTCTTATTATCTTTACTATGAGCCTTCGCCACATTTCCATACATTCCCTTCCCGCAGCACGGGCATTTTATAATGCCCGATAAGATATGTGCATGATTCGAATCTTTCACCTTTTCACGCCGGAAACCGTTCTTAGAACGTTTCACCTGTGCAAGTTCCCAATCTTCTTCCGAAATAATGGCATCATGAACACCTTCATAAATCGGATACTCTGCCTGCTCCACAACATGGGTTTCATTGCGGGTACCGTTTTTCTTTTCGGTCTTTCTGCGGCCATAGGCTATCTTTCCCATGTATATGGGATTATCAATCACTTTCTTTACAAAGCTGGAGGAAAACCCCGGGATCGTACCGTTCTGCCTTAGTTTCTTGGTATATCCGTGATTGTTCAGATAATGCGCTACCCCCTGTACACCGTCTTCCGTATGAATGTATCTGTCAAAGATAAGCCGGATGATCTCCGCCTCATCTTCTGCAATCACAAGTTCCCCGTTCTCCAGTGCATATCCATATGGAGCGAATCCGCCGTTCCACTTGCCCTCCCTGGCTTTCTGTATGCGTCCGGCCATTGTCTGTACACGGATGTTCTCGCGTTCCATTTCGGCAACTGCGGCAATGATGGAAATCAGGAGCTTTCCAGCTTCCTTGGAACTGTCGATGTTATCTTCAACACAGATCAGATTTACGCCGTAATCCTGCATCAGTTGAAGAGAACTGAGCACATCCGCTGCATTCCTTCCAAATCGTGACAATTTAAAAACAAGGACGAAGCTGACTCCGTCCTTGCCTTCCTCTATATCATTTAGCATACGGACGAACTCCTGGCGTCCCCGTATATTCTTACCGGAATGCCCCTCATCACTGTATTCCCGTACAATCTCCATATTCTGGAAGTCCGCATATTTCCGCATCGTTTCCCGCTGTGCATCCAGACTGTACCCATCCACCTGAATGGCGGTAGATACACGGGTGTAGATGTAGCATTTTACCTTGTCTCTATTCATAATTCTCCTTTCCCTAAGGCAAAACAAGAACTGCATTAGTAAGCAGTTTCTTGATAATCGGAGCATATTTCTGAATGCCATAATCTTCCACAATACTCGTTATTCTGGCTCCGGCATCTTTTGATGAAGCTCCACAAAGAAATACTCGCTCATTCTTTGTTCCATGATCCAACACAATAAAACGATCATGGAAGACCCCGCCAGTATACTGCATGGTAATCCGGAGTCCCGGATACTCTCGTAGGAAATCGTTATATTCAACATTATGAAGTTTTCCATTGCCCACATTATCGCTGAACAGTTTGATATCCACTCCTGCCGGAGTATTTTTCAGCATCACTAGAGTTCGCAGACCTATGTAATTATCAACCAGATATACTGATTTTTTCGCCTGACTGTAGATAGACGAATAAGCAACATCAGCACTGCAGTATTTGGTATTATACATAAGCCAGCCATTATCCTCGTCACTGACAAAGCTGTTCATCATATCTGCCAGATCTGATTTTGTAACCACATCATTAAGCTGATCCATAACATCAGACATCTGTTTTTCAACAGAACCTATATCCATTCGAAGTTTACTGATTTCGGAAGTATTCTCTGCCGTCTGAATGGAAAGCTGCATAACCTCGCGTTGTCCGATAAGAGCCTGGTTATCAAGGATATAGTCCTTCATCTTTTTGAAAGTACGGATCAACGACTTACTCTGGCGAACCGCTAATGTCCCTTTTAAAACGGTCATTAACATATATAAACCTTGTTCTGTAAACACATGGGGATTATATCTGCTTTTTGAACTCAGATTTGCGGTCAAATTTTTTGACCGCAAATCTTCGACCTCTTCATCAGAAAGCTCAAACATAAAATCATCATCAAATTTCTCAATATTATTCTTTATCTGCTGATTAAATGCTTTGGTTGTATATCCGTATATTTCTGCCAAATCTGCGTCTAACATAACCTTAACGCCACGAATCTCATATAGTCTTTCTCTTAACATTTTCTCGTTGACTTCTACTATTGCAATTTCACTTATCTTGCCTTCTGTTTCCTTCTTTGCTGCCATATGCTATCCTTTCTTTTTGCGGTCAATTTTTTCGTCCGCAACATGTAGTCCGATAAGTGTTCAAATCCGAACACTTTAGATTTTGAGGTGCAAAAATTGCACCCCAAAATCAATTCTCACTTTTCTTTTTCTTCAATTCTTCGTAATAAGCCTTGTAACGGTAAATGCTCCGTTCACTGATACCGTTACGCTTGGCGATTTCCACCATGGTCATACCCTGTTCGTGACAAATGACAAAATCATTGTAGATAGCCATCCATTTTGCATTGTGTCTTTGTCTGCCGCAGGCTTTTCTTTTTTTGAAGTATTCAAGTTCCTCTTTCAGGTCGGCATTGGCTTCTTTTAGCTTTGCATTTTCTTTTTCCAATAGTTCTATTCGTTTCAAAGCCTCGTCAAGTGTCGTTATCTTCTTCATAAAAGAATCCCCTCCATGCCATTCCTATTATGTCAATAGTATAACGGAATACATTCACCATGTCAATTCTGTTTTGTCATGCCGCATCACTTTTCCCGGATCGTCTCTGATAATCTGATGCTAATCTATGGTAACTGTTCAAACGATTCGTAGTAACTCTGACAAACACAACATCCAACCAGACATTCGCAAACAGCTTCTCCCATATCCATCTTCGATTCAATATCGGTCCATATTTCAGGATTAATTCCGTCATTACATCCACACATCTTTCAAAAGCCGCATTTTCCTTCGGGTCATTATAATAATTCTTACGCATATTTCTCATTTCCTCCTTCAATCATCTTTCCTCCAGGTTTCCAATTTGGATTATGTGGAGAAAGCAGATCATAAACGTAAATTCTGTTTGGTCTGCCAAGGCCCCTGTGCTTTCTCTGAACAAGATTATTATTCTCAAGTTCCTTCAAAAGCTCGTTCACTTTTTTATTTCCGCAGTTCAAAAGGCTCATCATATCTTCTATGGTAAAATAGATGAACACACACCCATGATCATCGCGCCAATTGCTTCCATTAATTTCCGAGAGACACCGGCGATCAAGCAAGATCATATAAAGCACCTTTGCATCGATTGACATTTTTTCGAATGCCGGATCATCAAATAATCTCTTCGGTAGTCTGTAAAACAATCTCGTGTCATTAATTAATTCTTCATATTCTGTTGTAGTCATTTTTCATTAATCCTTTCTTTTTACATTTTGAAAAATAGGTTGTTCATAAACTGGCAAGCAGTGCATCGGTGTACACCTGATGCGATTTTGCTTGTTGGGGAGTATGCCCCAATCCCCCGAATTGTCGATTTTCATCGACAAGCTACGCCTGCATGCAGGCTAAAAAACATTCGATAGATATCACATAATTTCAAGAAATTTGTCAAAGTACTTCTTTGCCTTTTTTAAGACTTCCTCATGTTCAGCCTTCATATCCGCAATAATATTTTCATCCGCCCAGCCGGTTGTATTAACAGCCTTGGCAATCTGATTGATATTATTACTGTCAATACTCATGATCCTTAGCAATTCAAGAAGCTCTGTAAAATCAACCTTGACATAGTATCCGTCAATCGCCATTTTCCTCATATAGGCACTCATATTTTTAACACCTATCTGTTCCATCCTGTCTCGAATCATTTGCAATTCCTCATCAGGCAATTTGATATGAATCTGTCTGTTACACGGACGATATTCTTCGTTAAGCATTTTTTCTCCTTTTCATAAAATAAAAAAGACATCCGTATGGATGCCTGTGCTAATAGTTACTGATATTCTTTTCTAAGATCCTCTCAACATGATCACCTCCTATCTTTTTCTTATTCCATCCGATCTGCCGTAGTGTATTTTTGACACACTATGGATAGGATTGATTTAACTAAGTTCAGTATCGCTACTCTCTGTCTTATTACCTTGTCCTTTCGACACAGCTATATATTTCCATATGACATTTCCTGAGGTATTATTTTCATACTTCCCGAGTGTCAAAAATTGACGTACATAGTGTAATTTGGACAAGCCGACCAAAGTTATCCATAGCTACAAAAACGGATTTGAGTTCCGGTCTTCTTTTTTCTCCTTTCCCAATAGATATTTTTGTGAAATTATCACAATCGACTTTGTGAATTATCACAACAAAAAAACGGTAAATTGTGTAGACGCATTTTTCGTATTTTACCGCTTTCATGATCACTTCTCATTTATCATGGCATCAAAAAAGCCCAAACTACAAGGAGTCTGAGCTTTATCACGTACCTATCTAATTGTTAATTAACCGATTTTTGGGTGCAAGAAACACACCTATAATATAGAATATATGTTCGTTTTTGTCAAGTAAAAATTTCTCTCACTGGAGCCAGAGCATAATCAATTTACTGTTTTTACTATTTCTGCCTTTATTTCCTCGAGATACTGTATCGTAGTTTCAGCGTAAGACTTTTTCTCTTCACCATCAGAGATAAGTACCAATACACGCTCTCTTTCCTACTGAAAGTTTACTATTTTCTTACTATGACACCCATCTGTAAACCGTCTCTATCGTCTTCTCGTCTTTCATTTTTATAACGTAATTATCCCGGATCACTTTTTTCTCCCCGTTTTCGTAATACATCAGAAAGAAACGGGATGTGAGATAAAGCCTTATTTAATCTGCTCTTTGATAACATCATCGGCCTTCTTAACAGCCTCATCGATCTTGGAAGTATCCTTACCACCGGCCTGAGCCATGTTAGGACGTCCTCCTCCTCCGCCTCCTACTATAGGAGCAACAGCCTTTATAAGGTTTCCAGCATGAGCACCTGCCTTAACAGCGGCGTCTGTAGCCATGGCAACCATGGATACCTTGCCATCCTTATCGGAGATAAGAAGAACTACTCCTTCACCAAGCTTAGCCTTAAGGTCATCTCCAAGGTTACGGAGCTCATTCATGTCTACTCCGACAACATGAGCTGCAAGGAACTTGACACCGTTAACCTCAGTGACATTGTCCATAACATTGCCAAGTGCATTCTTGGCTTCCTTGCTCTTATGTGCCTCATTTTCGCTCTTAAGATCCTTAAGTTCCTTCTGGATGGACTTGATATGGTCTACAAGAGTTGCAGGTGTAGCTTTAACAAGCTCTGCAGCAGCATTGATTTCCTTCTCAAGGTTCTCATAGTACTTGTGAACATTCTCACCTGTAAGAGCCTCAATACGCCTCACACCAGCAGCAACACCTGCCTCGCTTACGATCTTGAACTGACCGATCTGAAGTGTATTCTCAACGTGAGTACCCCCACAAAGCTCTATTGAAAAGTCACCCATACGAACAACTCTTACCTCTGCGCCGTATTTCTCACCAAAAAGTGCCATAGCGCCTGACTTTTTGGCCTCTTCAATGGTCATGATATCTGTTCTTACAAAAAGGCCCTCATGGATCTTCTCATTAACGATATCCTCAACTTTTTTAAGTTCTTCCTTAGTCATAGCCTGGAAGTGTGAGAAGTCAAATCTTGTTCTGCTAGCATCCTGGAAAGAACCTGCCTGCTCTACATGAGTTCCGAGAACTTCTCGAAGTGCTTTCTGAAGAAGGTGTGTTGCAGAGTGGTTTCTGCATGTATCCATACGATTTGAAGCATCAACCTTGAGAGTAACCCTATCGTTAAGTTTGATCATACCATTCTTCATCACACCGATATGTGCGATCTTGTTTCCACCAATATGTTCTGACTTCTTAACTTCAAATACTGCGGCACCCTTACCTAGCTTTGCCGCCTCATCATCGGAAGCTTCTCCAAGAACTATAACACCGGTATCGCCTACCTGACCGCCCATGGTTCCGTAGAACGGAGTAGCTTCTGTAATGATGGCACCTTCCTCACCGTCTGAAAGAGCCTCAACAACAGCTTCCTCTTCACCGAGGGAAACCATTGAAACTACTTTGCTCTCCATCTCGAGTTTGTTATAGCCATCGAAATAGCAGCTGATCTCCGGATCAAGCTCGTCATATACTGTTGCAGCATGTCCGCTGTACTCTGACATCTTGCCGGACTCAAGTCTGTCCTTACGTCCCTGCTTCTTCTGTTTCTCCATGGCAGCCATGAAGCCTTCTTCATCTACTGTGAATCCCTTCTCCTCAAGGATCTCCTTGGTATTATCAACAGGGAATCCATATGTATCATAAAGTTTGAACGCGTCCTCACCTGAAAGCACCTTCTTGTCTGATGCAGACAGAGCTGCTTCCATCTCTTCAAGGATCTCCATACCCTGCTCATAGGTCTTCTCAAATTTCTCTTCCTCAGCCTTAACTACGCTGATAATAAAGTCCTTCTTCTCATCCAGCTCAGGATAACCATCCTTTGAATTCTCGATAACTCTCTCAACAAGTGTGGGAAGGAATGAACCCTTGATGCCAAGCTTTCTTCCGTGACGTACTGCACGACGGATGATACGGCGGAGCACATAACCTCTTCCGTTATTTGAAGGCATAATACCGTCTGAGATCATGAAAGTCATGGAACGTGAGTGATCTGTTATAATACGAACAGAAATGTCAGACTCATGTGTCTCAGGCTTGTCATATTCGATTCCTCCTGAAATCATGCAGATAAGGTCTCTAAGACTCTTAAGTGTATCAACATCAAAGATAGATGCAACATCCTGAACAGCTACCGCAAGTCTCTCAAGACCCATACCTGTATCGATGTTCTTCTGTGCAAGATCAGTGTAATGGTTCTCGCCATCGTTGTTGAACTGGCTGAATACGATGTTCCATACTTCCATGAAACGGTCGCCTTCTCCACCCATTACATCCTCTGGACCATTGCCATACTTCTCTCCACGGTCATAGTAGATTTCGGAGCATGGACCGCAAGGGCCTGAACCATGCTCCCAAAAGTTATCTTCCTTTCCGAACTTATAAATACGTTCAGCAGGAATGTGCATATCGTTAAGCCATATATCATAAGCTTCTTGGTCATCCACATAAACTGACGGATAGAGTCTCTCAGGATCAAGACCCACTCTTTCTGTAAGGAACTCCCATGCCCAGGGAATAGCTTCTTTCTTAAAATAATCACCAAATGAAAAGTTTCCAAGCATTTCAAAATATGTGCCATGACGGGCAGTCTTACCAACATTCTCCAGATCTCCTGTACGTATACACTTCTGACAGGTTGTCACTCTGCGTCTTGGCGGGATCTCCTGTCCGGTAAACCATGGCTTCATAGGTGCCATGCCTGAATTTATAATAAGCAATGAATTGTCATTGTGTGGCACCAGTGAGAAACTGTTTAAGCGTAAGCATCCCTTCTCCTCAAAGAAGCTAAGGAACATTTCACGTAATTCATTTACGCCTCTGTACTTCATTCTTGTTATCTCCTCGTTATTTCTATACTTTATTGCCTAATTTGAAACCATTCTATATAAGTCCTTGAATTCTAACAGACTATATACAGTATTTTAGCCCGCAAGATTATACCACAGTACATTTTAAATTACAAGATACGACGAGTATTCTTTGACTGTGGATGCCTGCGCTAATAGTTAATGATATTCTTTTCTATGATCCTCTCAACGTAATCATCTCCTATATTTTACTTATCCCATCAGGTCTGCCGTGGTGTATTTTTGACACACTACGGATAGGATAGGATTGATTTTACTAAATTCAGTATTGTTACTCTCAGTCTTATTACCTTGTCCTTCCGACACAGCTATATATTTCCATAAGCCATTTCCTGAGGTATGATTTTCGTACTTCCCGAGTGTCAAAAATTGACGTACATAGTTTATTTTGGGCATACGGACCAAAGTAATCTACAACTGCAAAACCACATCTAACTTCCAGCCTTCTTTTTTCCTCCTTACCTCATTGATATTTTTGTGAAATTCTCACAATCGACTTTGTGAATTATCACAATGAAAAATCGGTAAATTTTGCAACGCTGGTTTTGACATTACTCGCCCTTAAGGATTCCGACTCATTCATCTCTGCAATAAAAAAGCCCAAACCACAAGGAGTTTGAGCTTTATTATGTACGTATGAAATTGTCGATTTACCGATTTTTGAGTGCACGAAACACACCTATAATATAGAATATATGTTCGGTTTTGTCAAGTGCTGTGTTCCCTCATTTGAATTTCAATTTTTTAATTTCTATATCCTATATTCATTCAGTGCCATTTGCCAGTATTTTTCCGGAATGCATTTCCAATCCACGCTGCCCTTTTCTTCCTCACATAACTCGCACGCTTTTGTAAGGACAGCTATTTGTGAAACATTTTTCCCAAGCAATACAGCCTTGGTTACTCTATACCATGCGGGAGCCTGCTCAGAGAGTTTTTCTTCATCCATTTCTCTTATGGCTCTGTCCACATCATATTCAAGAGTAATGAATTCTGATTCCCAAATGCCTGCGTTATCATACAACATCATAAATTGGGTTTTTCCACCGCTTTTGAGTGGAACTCCCACTGCACCCGGATTAACTATACGTTTACCGTTCTTGATATACTGCGACTGGATATGAAAGTGACCACATATGGTTAGTTCCGTCTCGAGCCTTTGAGTTAGTGAATCTATGTAATCATAATCTTCCCGCAGGCTTTCATTTACTTTAAATGGCGATCCATGACAGATAACAAAATCCGGCATGCCATCGTATTTCATACGTTTTGTAAATGGCATTTCTTCAAAAGCCTGAATCTGTTCAGGCAGTAGACGCTCAAAGGTATAACGTAGCATTCCGGATCCGGATGTTCCGGACTTCCATTCCCAGTCACTATGCTTCCCTGCCATATGATCTATCCAATAGTTTTCCTTATTCCCCTTAATAAAGGTACAAGGATACTCCGCTTTAAGTTCCTGAAGAAGATCTAGTGTACGTTCCGGATAAGCCAGTTCTCCAAGATAATCCCCTAAAAAAATATATTCTTCAGCTTCCCTATACTTTGCTTCAGCAATACATCTTTCAAGCGCTATATGATTGCTGTGTATATCAGCCATAACTGCAATTTTCAAGCTACTTCTCCAATCCTGCCTATTCTCGTAAATCTAATACAGCAATCAGTTCTTCCCCATCCATGTCTCCGGTTTCCTCGAATCCAAATGAACTGTATAACTTTGCTGCCACCCGGTTCTCCGGTTCATAAGACAACCAGCAGTATTCCGCATCTCCGCAGGGATACGTCCTTATGAACTCCAGTGCCAGCTTTACCGCCTCTTTTCCATATCCCTTTCCCTGATATGCTTTATCGATCATCAGCCGCCAAAGATTGTAATTGCCCTTTGCGATCGCCGGTGCATCAGCCCAGTAATCATCCGCATCAAATCCGATCATCAAAAACCCGACCGGTGTATCACCATCATATATTCCAAAGGGAAAAGCGTATCCATTCCCGGTTATGGCGGTATATGCCTCAATAATACTGATGTCATTGTCCGCCACAAAGTTTTTCTGTTCCTCTGAAACCCGCAATTTCAGCAAGTCCCAGACATTATTCCCATTTACTTTTTCAAGTCGTAACATTTTCAGTCATCTCCACAAGTGCTTAAATACAGCCTTTTGAACGTTTCATCATATTACCGGTAGGATTCATACCAATCCCAAATGGCAAAAAACTCCTCGCTTCTGCCATGATATTCAGGATAAAAATACTTCGCCAGTCTGTCATAAGCCAGAGCGGCGGCATACAGACGATCGGCAATCATGTTGAAGGTCATGTCATTATGCTTATAAGGATTCTTTTCTAGTTCCTTTACATACTCTAATTCCTCTGAATATCCGTATCTATGATGACTTGTTCCGTACCTAAGATCTCTCATTACCATCTGCATTACCAGCGTGTCATTGCAATTCATATTTGCCAGATGACTGCTGATCAGATGATCTTTACGGTACAATTTGCCCAGCGCCTGAATCTGAATAAACCAGAAGCGATTGATATTGTCTAAAGACCAGTTTTCGTTCTCCTCTTCCGGTGTATAAGGCTCTAAAACAACGGGATCCCCTTCCTCATATTCAAACTCGAATCCGAAATCATACCGCATTCCGCTTTTAAAAATGATCCTGTACATTTTGTTGATCGGGATAAACATCCAGCCGAGAGCTGTATCTTTTGATACCCCAAATCGATCTATTCTTTTCATATAGTCCTCAGGCGTAACGGACCCATTTTGCGGAAGATGCACTTTCAATGACAGATCGATATCACTATAAATATCATGAAAGCCTACCTCAAAGGCCTGTTTACCAGCTGTGTCTAGTGTCTTGCGAGTAATGACAATGTCCCTCACTGCAGCGCTTTTTACTTCTGAAAGCTTAAATATTTCTGTCAGATATTGCAGAAAAGATTCCTCCATTTTTTCTTTTGTCATTTTGGTTTTCATGCAATGCTTCCTCTATTCGTTCTCATTTATCAGTCTGTCGTAGTTGTCCACATGGATGCAGTTGCAAATTTGGTGTTAAACGTATTCGGGATTTCATCCGCCAGATCTGAAAATCCACCGCTATATAACTCAAAATCACTTCGTGATTGTGAACAATATATACATTTCATCTGAAATCCTGATCCATTTCTATTTTCATACCAAACCTCTTTACCTGGATCCTTTGTTAACCACTTGCAATTCGGGAAATCAAATCCGTCTTGCCTTACGGACTTCAACTGCTATTGATTCAATATCTCCGAAACAGATTCGATCAATTCCATACTGAATCCTTCCAGATCCTTCAAGGTAATGACCTTCTTCTTGATAAATATTGCTATATCCCATATTACCTCAGATTTTCTCATTTCCAGCATCACCCCCGGATGCTTCTTGTCATTTTTGATCCTCTTTTCAAGTTTCCAAAAGTGATCAGATGCATTTCCAGGAGACCTCAACAGTTCAATATACTTCTTTGTCAATCGCTCCATATAATGTTCCTGCCATTCAGGAACTCTTTCGCAAAACAACTTCCAATCAGCCTTTGATATCTCTGCCATAAACCAATCACCTCGGTACTTAAAACCTTTTCAGTTCATCTATCATCGCAGATCTTCTGGGATACTGCGTTCTATACTTGACTGCCAGTTCAGCCGCAATCTCCCTGCCTCCCGGATGAGCTACCATTTTCTTCAAAGTTCTTGCTATATACTTGTAATCACGCCTGTTCTTTGATGTTCGCGCCTGCCTGTCTGCCGCATTTGCCAATACCTTCAGACACCTGTCCGGATACATACTAAACAGTTTCTTTCCATAAGTATCAATAACGTACTCATTGTCAGGCTCCGCGTTATCCATGATCAGGTCATATCTGTCCTCATAGCTTAACCAGAGATTGATCGTCGGCAATTTGTCAGCAAATTCATTCAGTAATTCTTCCCATCTGACCTTCCACTCTTCAGCGGTGAATAGAGCCTTGTACTCCAGATAATATTTCTCATCACCGGTATGAGCTACCATCATATTGTAAAGCTCTGCGTTATAAGCCGCCGTATCTCCTTGTATCCTGTATATTTCCATCAGAGCTTTTCTCGGTCCATCAGACCAGTAAGAGTCCTGGCGACTATCTATCTGTTCTCTGTAGAGCCTGATAGCTTCATCATAATTACCATATTCTGTCTCAATCTGTGCTAACAACTCTTTATTGGTATATCTGTCTCTGGATTTCAGGAAATCCCTGATCTCCTGTATTGGTCTCTTTTGGTCAGCCAAAACCCTTACATAGTAATCTTCCTTTACATGAAGTGAATACTGCAAAATCCCCTTTTCAGGGATCTGACGCTTCAAATCATCCATGACCTTCAAAAGGAACTGTTCCTTCTTTACAAGCTCATCCTCGCTCTTAAAATGCTTAAGAACAAAATCATAGATTTCATCCTCCATATAGTCAAAGACTCTTCCGTTCAAATGCTCCAGTAGTACATCCAGCATTCGCTCATGAGAAAGGCTCTGCTCCCCATTTATATAAATGGTTTCCCATATGTCATAAATACACGAGCAAAAATCCTGCGTTTCACCGTTGGAATCATCCTTATCAGTATTGCTCCACTTTACATATGTCCAATTGCAGAGTTCAAAAAGATCTGCATATCTGTTTTCGGCACACAGCCCTTCTTTAGCTCCTTCCAGACCTTCCGTCACATCCATGCAGAGACCTCCGCAGTCACGCCAGTCGGCAAAGCCCCTTCTTGTATTGTTAATAAACGCCGCAGTTATAAACTTCTTATAATCCTGCAATTTCATATCACATTTTACCTTCTTACATCATTCCAAAATGCCTGAGCGCCTGCATGATTGCCTCTTCTTTCTCCGGTGTGCACTGCGGCTGTTTGGAATCTTCTGACTTTGGCTTGTTGTAGCTTTCCCCAACCTCTAGACCACATTTTCTCTTCACCTGAGAAATGCATAGTGTAGACACTCGAAAACCCGTCTGTTCCCTAACATAATCCTTTATCTGCTCGTATGTCGCTTTGCCTCTGAGCTCCGACAGATTAAGGTTCTCCAGGGAGAAATCTATCTTTACGTTTGTTGTCTCGGGCGCTTTATTCCCTTTGTTGTACCCGCTGATCATTCCAATATCACCGGCCTTTACAGCGTCACTTCTTCCAGAACTTCCCTTGTTGATATCTCCCTTGGAAAGTTGAACCACCGTCTC
>SVFZ01000098.1 GCA_015056585.1 Butyrivibrio sp.
AACTTCGATCATCTCGTTAAGAGCTACAAGACCCTTGTCTGAATCATAGTCCATTGTGCAGCCTGTGAAGTTACCGTCATTGTCTGAATCATATGTGAGTGTGCAGCCTGTTCCGAAGAAGAATGCTACCTGATACCAACCAGTAAGATCCATGTAGAAGTTCTTTCCTGCTGCCTCGCACTGTTCAATAATGCCCTCGAGTGTAGAAGGATCTGTTACAACGCTCTTGTCGTAGTAAAGGAAATATCCGTTATCTGCTGTCATAGGATAAGCATAAAGAGTATCACCAACTGTTGCAGCTACAACTGCGCCTGCTGCGTTGTCATTCTTGATGGCATCAACATTCTCAGGAGCAACCTCCTCAAGAGCGCCTGCAGCAACAAGTCTTGCTGTCTGGTCCTGAGCAAATCCATAAATGTCAGCACCTGCTGTAACGTCTGTGATCATGTTGCCGGCTGCATCGCCTTCACCAACAGGCTCAACAGTTACTGTGTATCCTGAAAACTGTGGATTCTCTGTCTGCCACTTTGTGATCTCTTCCTTTGTGAAATCAACTACGTTATCAGCAACCCAAACCTTGATCTCGCCTGTGCCGTAGTCTGTGATTTCCTCAGCAGCTTCAGCTGCTGTCTCTGCTACCTCAGAAGCTGCCTCTGTAGCTGCCTCTGTAGCTGTCTCTGCAGTCTCCTGAACAGCTTCAGCAGTATCCTGTGCTGTCTGTGCTGCATCACTTGATCCACATCCTGCAAGAAGTGAAGAAGCCATAGCAGCTGATAATAAAACCGATACCAATTTCTTTTTCATTTTTATTCCTCCATAAAAAAATGATAAGTCACACTGCGCAACAAATAGCGCAAGCGGTTGCTCTACTTAAAAGAATATGCTTTGTGCATTTTTTTGTCAATAAAGCATTATGTATGATATACCGTTCGCATTTTTGTGCACTTTTCACATTGACTTTTTCTCCGGTAACGTTTTCGGTAGCGTTTCCGGTAACGTTTTGCGCAATCGGGTGCTCACTCGAAATACCGCTCTTTTCGGCATTTTTCGCACATGCAAAGTCTAAAAATTTGATAAGTACGGCAGTTTTTTACAGTATAATCAGTTTACCACCAGCTTTTTACGAGGGTTTCCAATTCTATAGCTGGTCTTTGTTTCATAATTATATTTTGTTTTACGTTCATTCCTTTACTGTTTTTAAAAAGTATGCACCATTTTGTTTTACCAGGCCACGATAAACCATATCTGTTAAGGTCTTTAGCAGCTCCGGAACGGTCATGGACACATCTCTTTTTTCAAGATTCTCAAGGATCTGCGATGTGCTACTTGGGATAATATCAAGACAAAGAAGGATCTGATCTTCCAGGGTCGGCTCATATATCTCATCCATACAGGAAGTTTCTTTTATCGCACAGGGTGCTGCTTTTCTCTCACTGTTTTTTTCTTTTTCCTCACAGGGTGCTGCTTTTATGTCATTTGATTCGTGGGTACAAAGGTCTGAATTCTTCGAAATGGTACCCTCTTCATTTTCCCCACTTTTTCGGGCACGCACAAAATATGCCCTCTGCAGTTTCTCATTCTCGATGTCACTCCTGATCATATGGATCCTGTCAAGGACATCCTGAACGTCAAGCGCAACTCCTGCCCCCTGACTGATCATCAGGTTGCAACCATCGCTAAGTCTGTCTGTCGCCCTTCCCGGAACTGCCAGCACTTCTCTTCCCTGTTCAAGAGCCGTGTCCACAGTTATCTGTGTTCCTGATTTTTCTCTGGCTTCTATAACAAGGATTACATCAGCAAGACCGCTTATAATGCGGTTGCGCATAGGAAAAAAGCTTGCCTTGGGCATAGTACCCGGTGCAAACTCAGATATAACGCCTCCATTACAGCACAGTTCATCATAAATATCCCTGTTTTCATCCGGGTAGCAGACATCAACACCGCTCCCTACAATTCCATAAGATTTCCCTCCTGCACTAAGAGCTGCTTTCTGACTTACGCCATCAATCCCCCTTGCCATGCCGCTAATAACCTGAACTCCGGCCAAAGCCAGTCCTCTTCCGAAGCTCCTTGCCATATATCTTCCGTATTCTGAGCACATTCTGGCTCCGATAATTGCAACTGACGGCTTGTTGGGATTTGGAAGTTCTCCCTTTAAATAGAGCGCAAATGGTGCATTGGGAATGTTCTTTAGTTTTTCCGGAAATCTTTCGTCCACTCTTGGAACAAAAATAATCCCCTTCGCAGCGAGCTTAGCAGCCTCTTTTTCAAAATCCCATATTCTCTTGGAACCGTCGAACTCATTTATCTGTTTGGTAGTAAGGATTCCTTTAAATTCCCTGCCCTCACTTTCAAATATCTCATTACAGGTAAGGCCCGTACTAAGGAGCTTATCCAGTGTAGCATTACCAAAACCTTTTATATTAAACAACCAGTGTGCATACTGGTTTTCAGTTATATCTTTCAAATCTTTATCTCCTGTAAAAAAATTACTCCTCATTCTGATGCCAATACTTACCGTCTGTAAGCCTGTAACTTAGGGCTTCACACAGATGTATCTGCTGTATATTCTCCGATCCATCGATATCAGCAATTGTCCTTGCCACCCTCAGAACCTTGTGATAGGCTCTGGCACTAAGTTCCATCCTGCAGAATGCTTCCTCAAGATAGTTTTCCTCCCTTATTCCCAGCTTGCAATGTTTCTGAATGTCTTTTGGCGACATTTCGCTGTTAAACCTAAGGTCTGTACCTGCAAAGCGCTTTTCCTGAATCTCTCTGGCTTTCATGACTCTCTGCTTAATTGTCCTGCTTGATTCATTTACTCTTTTTGTCTTCTCTGTGAGATCTGAGATATCCACTCTTGGTGCCTCTATGCAGATATCAATCCTGTCGAGGATTGGCCCTGAAATTCTGCCGAGGTACCTCCTGATCTCGTTGGGTGTACATTTGCATTTGTTCCTGTCCGGATAATAGCCGCAGGGACAAGGATTCAGGGCCCCTACCATTTGAAAGTCCGCAGGATATGTGAAGTTTCCACGGCTCCTGACAATGTTGATCTTTCGATCTTCAATAGGCTGCCTGAGCATATCCAGCTTATTCCTTGGAAACTCCGGCATTTCATCAAGAAAAAGAACTCCCCGATGTGCCAGGGAAATAACTCCGGGGCGCGGAATCCTGCCTCCACCAACCAGTGCTGTCTCTGTGATCATATGGTGCGGCGCTACAAAAGGTCTCTTTGTTATCAGGAAATCATTTTCGCCAAGCATTCCAGCCACTGAATAAATCGTCGATACCTCAAGACTCTCTTTTACAGAAAGAGGAGGCAGAATTGTCGGTATTCTCTTTGCAACCATGCTTTTTCCAGAGCCCGGAGGACCCACAACAAGGATATGGTGAAAGCCCGCTGCTGCAATCTCCACAGCTCTTTTAACTGCTGCCTGTCCATTGATGTCCGCAAAGTCCAACCCATTGTTGTCTTCTTCGATAGCTTTAAAAATCCCCTCTATGTCAACCTTTGTCGGGGTAATAAGCATGTCTTTTTCCCCGGAGTTCGCATTCAGATATGCGATAACTTCACCCAGAGTCTCAACTCCTATGATCTTTATCCCGTCAATTACCGCTCCTTCTTTGGCATTTGACCTTGGAAGAATTACTGTATTATAGCCGCTTTCCTTTGCTTTTCTCACAATGGGGAGGGTTCCTTTTATATGCTTTACATCACCGTCAAGCCCCAGTTCTCCAAGGATTATCGTGCCTTCAAGGCTGTTTTCATCTATTTCTCCCATAGCCACCAAAATGCCAACAGCTACCGGAAGATCGACGATCACGCCCTCTTTTTTTATATCTGCAGGGGAAAGATTTATTGTGAATTTTGAGGGCGGAAGCTTGATCCCATTATTCCTGATGGCAACCTTCACCCTGTCTATGGTTTCTTTTACTTCACTGCTCAAAAAGCCAACCATACTAAAGCCGGGAAGCCCGTCAGACATATCCACCTCTATCTGCATCAGATAAGATGAAATGCCATGAACAGCCCCGGATACTACTGAACTGATCATAAAATATCCTTTCATTCCTAACGTGGAAATTGTTGCAGAGAACTCTGCAACTTTTTTATAGACAAATTCGACCTGCCTATTCTACTACAACAGATTTGTTTTTGGCAAGTGTAAGATTTTTATTATTTGATTTGTTGAGATTGCTGTTTGAATCAAGGCATAAAATAGCTGACAAGTCCGTAAACCGCAAGAAATACCAAGATCAGTGGAAGCACGATCATGAAATACCATTTGAATGCTCTGCTGATCTTCAGGCCTTTACCGGAGTTTACCTCCTCCATGTACTTATCGAAGCCCCATCCGTATCTGCAGGTGCAGAAAAGACATGATATAAGGGCGCCGACCGGCAACAGGATATTGCTAACAATGAAGTCCTCGAGATCCATAATCACATTTCCTGCCTTTAAAGGCTCAAACGCACTCCACACATTAAAGCCAAGGGCACAGGGTACAGAGCCCAAAGTGATAATGATTCCGGCAATGAGAGCAGCTTTTTTCCTATCGTGCCCGAAAAGATCAATAGAAAAGCTGACATCATTTTCAAATACACCGATCATGGTTGAAAGAGCTGCGAAATACATGAACAGGAAAAACAGGCTTCCAAGTATCCTTCCGCCCTTCATTGCTGAAAAAACATTTGGAAGTGTCAGGAAAATAAGGCTTGGTCCCTTATCGGGTGCCACGCCAAAGGCAAAGCAAGCAGGGATTATGATAAGTCCTGCAACAATAGCAACAAATGTATCAAGTCCTGCCACAAGCAGAGCTTCGCCAAGAAGGCTCTTTTCCTTCTGGATGTAGCTTCCAAAGATCTCCATACTGCCTATTCCAAGGCTCAGGGTAAAAAAGCTCTGATTAAGCGCACCGTACAGAACATTTCCGAGGCCGACCTTCCTGATATTGTCCAAATTTGGCATCAGATAAAAGCTCACGCCCTCAGCAGCATTCGGAAGAGTCAGGGAGCGGATTCCAAGGAACACCATTATAACAATAAGAGCGATCATCATGATCTTGGTAACTCTCTCAACGCCCTTCTGAAGTCCCATGCTTGTTACAACTACAGTGATAAGCATGGTTATGACCATAAAAAGAATAAGAGTAAAGGGGCTACTCATCATCTCGCCGTACAGTTCGGAAATGCCCTCAGGTGACTGTCCCTGGAATGCACCTATAACTGACAGAACAAAATACCTCAGTATCCATCCTGAAACCACAGAATAAAACATCAGCAGCAGATAGTTTCCGGCAATTGCAAAATATCCGAAAACATGCCACTTTGTCCCCTTAGGTTCAAGTTTTTTATAAGCAGAAAGAATGCTGACTCTGCTGGAGCGGCCTATAGCATATTCCATTGTCATTATCGGCACTCCAAGGGCCATGAGAAAAACAATATAGGCTATAACAAAGAGTCCGCCTCCATTTTCTCCGACCATGTACGGAAATCTCCATACATTACCTATTCCTATCGCACATCCTGCAGAAAGCAGGATAAATCCAAGTCTGCTGCCTATTGATTCTCTTTCCTTCATAAAAACTCCGATTCTAAAAAACTGATCACAAAATGTGACAGATATAATCCATCAGCAAATCAAGCTTAAATGCAATACTTAAAAGCATCCGAATATGCATCGACTAAAAACACATATAAACTTCACATACAAAAAGTCACATATCCAAAAAGCACATCAAAATATCACATACAAAAATGACGTGCTGATAAATTACAATCAGCACGTCAGTGCATTAACAATTCAACTTATTGATTTTACTTCATCGATACGTGATTGGCAATACCAAAATTCCGTCAATCAGCATCATAAATCATCCGGAAAATAAAGGTTTTCAATCATGCCCGGCACAAAGCCTCGACTTCTTTTCTCTTCTCGTAGAGAACGCAGCCGCCGTCGTGGTCATCAAGGAGTACTCCCTCACTCTGCAGAGCCTTGAAAAGCTTGGAGTTTATAGCCTCACGAAGAGATGTCTCCTTAACATTTATATCTGAATATGGTGAAAAAGGACATGGTTCCGCTCCACCATGTGAATTTATATGGAAAAAACCTCTACCTGCTGCGATGCAGCCTCCTGAGCTCTTCTCATCTCCGGGGAAAGAAACAAATACCATCTCCGGATGCTCCTGCCTGAGCCTCGTTATCTCTTTTGCCAGATATTCGCGCTGTTCATCTCCCGGTGCAAGGTGCTGTGAATCCTCTGTAACCGGAACAAATTCAACGAAGATAACTGCCTTGCATCCCTTGCTCGAAAGCTTGCCGATGAACTGTTCAGAAGAAACGTCCTTGAGGTTCTCTGTAGTCACAGTAACTGAAGCTCCATAGATCAGACCTCTCTTGTCCAGCTCATCCATGTTTGAAACAAGCTTGTCATAAACGCCCTCGCCACGGCGGGAATCTGTTGCTTCCTTTTCGCCCTCGATACTCATGATCGGCACAAGATTGCGATTCTTTTCGAACATATCAAAGTACTTGTCCGCCATATATGTTCCGTTTGTAAATATTGGGAAAAGAATGTCCTGCTTCCTGCCTGCTGCCTCGATGACGCCCTTTCTGAGAAGCGGCTCTCCGCCTGCAAGAAGAATAAAACTAACTCCCAGGTCACTTGCTTCGTCAAAA
>SVFZ01000099.1 GCA_015056585.1 Butyrivibrio sp.
ACTTCATGTAGGTATCTGCGGCGAGCACGGTGGAGATCCTTCATCTGTTGAGTTCTGCCACAAGATTGGTCTTGACTATGTATCATGCTCACCATTCCGTGTACCTGTAGCTCGTCTTGCTGCTGCTCAGGCTGCTATCGCAGAGAAGAGCGCAAAGGCTTCTTCATCAGATGCTTCAAAGAGCGTAATTGATGATGAGACAAAGGAAAAGCTTAAGGACGCTGCTGAGAAGGCTCAGGAAATCGCTAAGGAACTTGCAGAGCAGTCTGCTGATGTAGCAAAGGCTGGTCTTGAGGGACTTAAGGCTGGTGTTGATGCAGCAGTTAAGGCTTACAAGAGCTCAAGAAATAAATAATAAATTATAAATTATAATCCTTGTGATTATGACTTAGAGGCTGCCCATCGTTATGATGGGCAGCTTTTTTCGTTTGATTAGAAATTTTTTCTTAAATTTTAAGAGCTTGGATTTTATATTGCGTTGAGATGCATTCGCTTTAATGATAAAATTATAATGATAAGTTGTGCACACTTTATGTTCTAAAGGAGTACATATGTCGGATCTGGAAAAAGAATTGATCAATGAACTAAATGTATATTCCGGACTTGATTCTTTTAACAGCACAGTTATTGAAAAAGAATTAAAGCTGTGTGCTGAACTGGGAGCTGACGTTGAAAAAATCAAAGCTCTTAAATTTAATGCGCTTCAACTTGCCGAAATAAGAAAGGGACTTGAAAATCCCAAGGTTGATGTTACGAAGTACATAGATCCCAAGTACTCGTGGACAGATATGGAAGAAATGCGCCTTGAGATGGCTCAGGGTATAGATATGAGCAGCTACAGGGCACAGGGCTTTGATAATCATCAGCTCTATCAGATAAGAGTTGGTTTGATGGAAGGAATAGATGTATCAGCTTATGCTAAGAGGGAGTATCTGGCTGATCAGATGAGAGAGATCAGAAAAGGTCTCTCAAAAGTTAATGGAGTTCCGATTATTTTTTACCAGGATCCGCAGTTTGACTCGCTGCAGATGAGGGAAATCAGGAAAGGCCTTCAGGCGGGAATTGATATTTCAAATTATGCCATGCTCAGTATGCCATATCTTAAGATGCGTGCCATCAGAAAGAGTGCTGAAGACGGCCTGTATTTTGATGATTCCGAGATGGCCAGATATAATGCAGGTGTTCTTGAGCAGATACATCAGGCATATCTGGATAAGGTGGACATAAGCGAATATGTAAAGAAAAGGTTCGACGCGGAGCAGCTTGAACAGATTCGTATTTCGCTTAAAGAAAATCTGCCTATCGATAAGTATATAACCACCGACATGCGCGGAGATGCAATAAAAGAGATTAGACTGGGCCTTGAAGCAGGGGTTGATGTGGGCCGATATGCGAGCGATGCTTATGGTTGGAAGCAGATGCTTGAAATGAGAACCGGACTTGAGCATCAGATCGATATTCAGCCGTTTTGCAAACCTCTTTACCGCGCCGATCAGATGAGGGAAATAAGGCTTGGAATTGAGGCAGGACTGGATGTTTCCAGGTTTTCTTCTATGATGTATACAGCCAGGGATATGAGGCGCATCAGAGAAAAGCTTCTTTCGGGAGAATTGCAGTCCGTAGTCTTTGAAGACGGTGCAGTGAGTGTAAAGGCCGGTGCAGCAGAAGTTTCTGTACTTGACAGGACAAACGGGACAAGTGATCAGAGCGTTTTGATTTCTTCCATGCTTCAAGACAGGGATAAACATCTTGTATTATCTCAGGATCATATGAAATGCTGGCTGAAACTGCCTCTTAGAGAGGACGGAATTCAGTATACTGAAGATGCAATAATGACGTTCCTTTTTAAAACCAAGGTTGTGCGCGGAATTGACAAGGAAGCTATAAAAAGAATGCTTGAAAAGCCGGATCCGACCTTAAAATATCTGGTAGCATCGGGAAAAGAAGTATCAGATGGTACTGACGGATATTATGAATACTTCTTTGACACGGAATATGAGGCTGATTTTAAATATCTTCCGGATGGAAGTATCGATTTTTCCGATATCCAGATGATCCAGCAGGTAAAGGTGGGAGATAAGCTTGCGTTATATCATAAAGCAACTAAAGGCGAAGACGGATATAATGTCCATGGCGAAATCTTAAAATCAAAAAACGGTAAAGAAATTCCAATCCTGAAGGGCGACGGCTTCATGATCATGAGCGACAGGGTTACTTATGTTGCAAAAATAACCGGTGCTGTCAGCATGGATGACGGAATGATCAATATCAAAAGGATAATGATCCTTCCTGAGGTTAAGATAACAGATCAGAAGATCAACTATGATGGAGTAGTATATGTCAGAGGTGATGTAAATTCCGGAAGCGAAATAAAGGCAACGGGAGATATTGTTATCGGAGGGCATCTTGAAAGCTCGATTGTCGAAAGCAAGAGCAATGTAATAATAGCAGGCGGAGCAACGTGCCCGAACACCGGATCTATTACTGCAGGTGGCAACATAACTGCGAAGTTTTTTGAAGGAGTAAAATTAAAAGGAAAAGACATCTCTGCGAATTATTTCATTGACTGTAAAGTAGAAGCCAGTGGCGTTGTTAAGACCTATGGCAGAAAGGGTGTTATTTACGGCGGAACGGTTCAGAGTCTTGAAGGACTTGAATCAGCATCTATCGGCAACAAGACCGGTGTAAAAACCATGATAAATCTTGGTGTGAGCGTTAGTCTTCTTACCGAATATTCAAAAATACAAAAGGAAATCGGCCGAGAAATTGAGACTTTAAAGACGCTTATGGTTGAACGGGAAAAACTTGCAGAGCTTGGAGCAGGAGACAGGCAGCTTATGCAGTGGAAGATCAAGGTAAATGCTGCCATTAACTCAAAAGAACAGATCATCAGAAGGCTTCAGGCGAAAAAAGAGTCTTTTGATAAAGAAATTCAAAAAGGTAATAACGCTAAGGTAACTGTTACCGAATATATCTATGCCGGAACAGTTCTTGTGATAGAAGGAGTGGTGTATAAGGTTACGGAAGACAGGCATGCTATAGATAAGCTCGTGTACAGAACGGATGCCAACAAAGAAAATATTATATGCCTGTAGAAAAATGCTTTTTTATATTTCGTGAGAAAAGATACATTTTTGAATTTTCATATTCAAGAATGTATTCTTTTTTTTGTTGCATAAGCAGGGGCGTTTTTCTATAATATAATAGAATGTTTTTTGGGGGTATAACATGAATATAAAGGAACTTCTAAATGAGATTCTTCTCAAGGATAAAGCTTTTATCCATATGCCTTTTGGGGAGGGCAGGTTCGATATTTATGAGTCTGTTGTTGTCACATGGATCATAATGGCTGTTATTTTGATTCTTCTTTTAATATTAACCCGTGATTTTAAAGTTCATAATATTTCTAAAAGACAGGCAGCTGTTGAGAGCTTTGTGCTTTGGCTGCGTGGTCTTGTTGATGGAATGCTGGGAGAAGAGGCGGCGAGGTATACGGACTATATTTCTACAGTCCTGTTGTATCTGGCAGTTTCCAACATGATCGGTTTGTTTGGCTTTATTCCGCCAACAATGGATATCAATGTTACGGCGGCTCTTTCTCTTATGAGCATAATTCTTGTTGAGGCTGCAGGTATTAGGAAAAAAGGTGTCCTTAAGTGGCTCAAAGGCTTTACAGAGCCCATGGCCATCATTACACCTATGAATATTCTGGAGCTTGCCATCAGGCCGCTTTCTTTGTGTATGCGACTGTTTGGTAACATTATCGGTGCGACGGTTATTATGGAACTTATCAAGCATGTACTGCCGGTTTTCCTGCCGGTTCCGTTCTGTCTGTACTTCGATATTTTTGACGGATTGATCCAGGCTTACGTTTTTGTATTCCTTACTTCCCTGTACATAAAAGAGGCAGTGGAGTAAATTATTAAAGCATTAAGAGCGATGATGAGTTTCGCTTGAAATTTTAAATATAGAAACAGAATTGGAGGAAAAAAGATATGGATTTAACAGCAATTGGAGCAGCACTGGCAGTATTTACCGGTTTGGGTGCAGGTGTAGGAATCGGACTTGCAACATCAAAGGCTACTGATGCCGTTGCAAGACAGCCTGAAGCAGATGGCAAGATAATGAAGTTGCTTCTTCTTGGCTGCGCGCTGGCAGAGGCTACAGCTATTTACGGCTTCGTAGTTGCTATCATGATTTTGTTTACTTGATGATATTTATCCGATTTACGAAGGAAGGTAGATACTGTGTTAGAATTTAGTCCTATAAACATAATATGTATTGTGGCAAACCTGTTAATTCTTTATGCTATCTTCAAGATCTTTTTATTTAAGAGAGTGGATGACATTCTTCTTAAGAGACAGGAAGAAGTTGACGAGGCTACAAAAGCGGCAGATATAGCCACAGCCAAGGCACTTGAGACCAAGAAAGAGTATGAAAACAAGATAGCTCTTGCTGATGAGGAAAAAGAGCAGATTCTGGCTGATATCAAGAAGCAGGGCTATGATGAATATGAAAGAATTGTTTCTGACGCCAGGAAAAAAGGTGATCAGATCCTTACAGAGGCAAGACATAATGCTGAGGTTGAGAATGAGCGTGCCAAGGAAGTATATGCAGCTCAGATTACTGACATGGTCATTGATGCTGCTTCTAAGATTGCTGCAACTAAGCACAGCGCAGCAGATGATCGCAAGCTCTACGAAAAATTCATTAGTGAAGCCGGAGTAGACAATGAGTGATATGTTAAAGGCAACTTTACGATATGCGACAACTGCACCGGATTCGGAGCAGATTGAGAAAATCAAAAGTGTTCTGTACAAGAAGCTTGGCACTACTGATATTGAGTTGGAAATTATCTCTGACCCTTCTATTGGTGGCGGCTTTGTTGTGTCATGCGGCAATTACGAGTACGACTGGAGTGATGCCGGAAGAGCAAGGCAGCTGAGGGCAGAACTTAATAATCTTCGCCGCAAGAACGGAGATAATGAGACCGGAAAGATCATCACCATGCTCAGCAGTAAGGTTGAGAATTTTGACCTTTCAATTGAGGACAGAGAAGTCGGAACTGTTGAGTGGGTAGGAGATGGTATTGCAAACGTCAATGGCATAGACCACGCTTTTTACGGTGAGATCATAGAGTTTGAGGACGGCACCAAAGGAATGGCGCAGGATATCAGAGAGGATCACATCGGATGTATCCTCTTTGGTAATGATACAGGTATAAGGCAGGGAACAAGGGCTGTAAGAACCTATAAGGAGGCAGGTATCCCTGTCGGTGAAGCATTTATCGGCAGAGTTATCGATGCTTTGGGTGCTCCTATCGATGGACTGGGCGAAATCAATGAATCAGGATACCGCCCGGTAGAAGAGCCGGCACCGGGCATTATTGAGAGACAGTCTGTTAATGAGCCTATGGAGACGGGTATTCTTTCGATTGATACCATGTTTCCTATAGGAAGAGGACAGAGAGAACTAATAATCGGCGACAGGCAGACCGGTAAGACTTCAATTGCCATCGATACGATCATCAATCAGAAGGGCAAGGACGTAATCTGTATTTATGTTGCCATCGGACAGAAGGCATCTACAGTTGCCAAGATCATCCAGACTCTTAAAAAGACAGGGGCAATGGATTATTCAATAGTTGTAAGTTCCACAGCATCCGATATGGCACCGCTTCAGTACATAGCTCCCTATTCGGGAACGGCCATGGCTGAATACTTCCAGCAGCAGGGAAAATCAGTGCTTATCGTTTATGATGATCTGTCCAAGCATGCGGTGGCTTACAGAGCTCTTTCACTGCTTTTGGAGAGGTCTCCGGGACGTGAGGCATATCCGGGCGATGTATTTTACCTGCATTCAAGGCTTTTGGAGAGATCAAGTAAGCTTTCATCAGAGCTTGGAGGCGGTTCGATAACAGCACTTCCAATTATTGAGACCCAGGCCGGAGATGTATCTTCTTATATTCCGACAAATGTTATCTCAATTACTGACGGACAGATTTTCCTTGAAAGTGATCTTTTCTTTGAGGGTATGAGACCTGCGGTTAATGTTGGTCTGTCTGTATCCAGAGTTGGCAGCGCAGCTCAGACCAAGGCTATGAAGAAGGCTGCGGGAAGCATAAGAGTGGATCTGGCTCAGTACAGAGAAATGGCGGTGTTTACTCAGTTTAGTTCAGACCTTGATGAGACCACCAAGAAGCAGCTTGCCCACGGAAATGTTCTTATGGAGCTATTAAAGCAGCCGTTGGAACATCCTATTCCCATGCATGAACAGGTAATCATCCTTGTGGCTGTAGGTTCCGGAAGACTTGATATGATCCCTGTAAGTCAGATAAAGGATTATAAATCAAGACTTATTACATATTTTAATACCGAACAGGCTGATATCTGCGATGAACTTGTAAAAGGCAAGGATCTGTCGGAACAGTTAAAGCACAAGATCATAGATGCTGTAGATAAATTCAATGAGCTTGAAAATAAAAAACTCAAAGAAGAAGTTGAGCTTTTACAGCAGGAGAGAAGATAATTTTTAGAAAATACAGTTGTAAAGGGTAAATAAATTGGCAACAATAAAGGAAATTCGCGATCGAATAAACAGCGTGAACGATACCAGGAAAATTACAAATGCCATGTACCTTATTTCCTCAACCAAGCTTCGTAAAGCTAGGAAAATGCTGACAGACACTGAACCGTTTTTCTTTTCTACCCAGGCTATGATTTCCAGAATAGTCAGGCATCTTCCGCAGGGAGTTGAAAATATTTTTCTGGAGACAAGGCTTGATATCCCGGAGAAGGAAAGAAGAAAAGGATACATAATCTTTACCGATGACAAGGGTCTTGCAGGAGCATACAATCACAACGTACTAAAGCTTGCTGAGGAGCATATCTTAAATGATGGCGATAACTGGAAACTGTTCGTTATCGGAGAGGTGGGACGATTCCACTTTTTGTCCAAGAATATGGCTATAGAAGAGTCGTTTATGTTCACATCCCAGAATCCGACTCTTCACAGAGCCAGAAAAATAGCGGCGGAGATCTTGGAACGCTATTACGACAGAGAAGTGGATGAGTTTTATGCTATATACACTACGGTACATGGGACTGTCTGTGAGACCAGGTTTGAGAAGCTTCTTCCGCTGGGGATCATCACTGATATTCAGGCGGAGAAGGAGCATAAGACTTCCGGAGTAAGGAGGGACGAATTCAAGATGGAGCCGAATCCATCGGCTATCCTTGATAATATCGTTCCCAATTATGTCACCGGATTTATTTACGGAGCGCTGGTTGAAGCTTTTTGCAGTGTTCAGAATTCCAGAATGATGGCTATGGATTCCGCCAATAAAAATGCGACCAAGATGATCGATATGCTTCAGCGTACTTATAATCGTCAGAGGCAGGCCATGATCACGCAGGAAATAACAGAGGTTGTAAGCGGAGCCAAGGCTCTTAAGAGGAGCAAGGAAGCCAAGGAGAAACGTTCCGGCTCAGGCAAGAGTGCGCATAACATGATTCAGAAACAATAATCTATCAGAGGTTGATAAATTGACTAACGGAAAGATAATTCAGGTCATGGGACCTGTTGTGGACGTAAAATTTGAAGACAGTGATCTGCCATACATAAGCGATGCTCTCTATGTTTATGTGGAAGATAAAAAGAGAGTGATGGAAGTTGCACAGCATATCGGAGACGACAAGGTGCGCTGCATTATGCTTTCTCCCAGTGAAGGTCTTTGCAAGGATATGCCTGTTATTCCCTCCGGCGGACCGATAAGTGTTCCTGTCGGCGAGGAAGTTCTTGGCAGACTTTTTAACGTTCTTGGAGAGACTATAGATAAAAAGGGCGAAGTAAATACAAAAGAGAGATGGGTGATCCACAGAGATGCGCCCAGCCTGGTGGACCAAAGCCCTGTTGTCGAGGTTCTTGAAACCGGAATTAAGGTCATAGATCTTTTGGCACCCTATGCAAAGGGCGGAAAAATAGGTCTTTTCGGAGGAGCCGGGGTAGGAAAAACCGTTCTTATTCAGGAACTTATCCAGAATATTGCCACTGAGCACGGTGGTTATTCTATTTTTACAGGAGTAGGAGAGAGATCCAGAGAGGGTAATGATCTTTGGAGTGAAATGTCCCAGTCTGGGGTTATAAACAAGACTGCACTTGTATTCGGACAGATGAATGAGCCGCCGGGAGCCAGAATGCGTGTTGCGGAGACCGGACTTACAATGGCCGAGTATTTCAGGGATGTAGAGCATCAGGACGTGCTTTTGTTCATCGACAATATTTTCAGATTTGTCCAGGCGGGATCTGAAGTTTCATCTCTTTTGGGAAGAATGCCGTCTGCTGTTGGTTATCAGCCCACTTTGGCAACAGACCTTGGTATGCTTCAGGAGAGGATCACATCTACAAGATTTGGCTCCGTCACCAGTGTACAGGCTGTATATGTGCCTGCCGATGACCTTACCGATCCTGCGCCTGCTACTACTTTTGCCCACTTGGATGCTACGACGGTTCTTTCAAGAAAAATTGTTGAGCAGGGTATCTATCCTGCTGTAGATCCTCTTGAGTCATCCAGCCGAATCCTTGAAGAGGACGTTGTTGGAAAAGAACACTATGAGACTGCTATGAGGGTTCAGGAGATACTTCAGAAGTATAAAGAGCTTCAGGATATTATCGCAATCCTTGGCATGGAAGAACTCAGCGATGAGGATAAGATCACAGTTTACAGAGCAAGAAAGGTTCAGAGATTCCTTTCTCAGCCGTTCCATGTTGCAGAGCAGTTTACCGGAATCCCCGGTAAGTTCGTTCCTCTCTCTGAGACGATCAAGGGCTTTAAGGCAATCATAAACGGTGAGATGGATCAGTATCCGGAGAGTGCATTCTTTAACGTTGGCACAATAGAGGAAGTAATTGAGAAGGCAAAACAGATAGAGGCGTAATAATGAGTGAGCAGAAAATGCCTACCTTTGGTCTGCAGGTTGTTTCGGTAAACGGAACATTTTACGATGACAGGGCGCAGGAGATAATCCTTCCCTGTGAGGACGGAGAACTTGCTGTACTGGCAAATCATGAAGAAATGATACTGGCTATCTCGGATGGCGTTATCAAAATTAAAAAGCCAAGCGGTGAATGGATATATGGTGTTGTGAGTCTTGGCTCTGTTCAGATTGCCCATAACAGATGTATAGTTATCGTTAATACGGTAGAAAGACCTGAAGACATCGATAAGGTACGCGCTCAGGAAGCCTATGATTTCGCAAGAGAGCATCTTTTGCAGAAACAGTCCATTAAGGAGTTCAAGAAATCTCAGGCCGGCCTGGCAAGAGCGTTGACGAGACTTAAGGCTTCTTCAAAATATTCAGGCCTTAAGTAATATAAGTATAATAAAAGTGTTGTTGAAAGATAGAGATTTAGATATGTATTTAAAAAGAGTTAAAAGAATTATCACTGTCGTAGTGGCTTTTGCCATGATGACATTTGTTTTTTGCGGTTGCGGAAAGAAGTCTGATCTTGAACTATCCACCTACAGGGACAGTATGAATGAGTTTTACAACAAGCTGTCCTACTATGATGCATCCATTAATGGGATTGATCCCGACTCGGAGGATGCAAAGGTTCAGCTCCTTGGATACCTTGACGAGATGAACGATGCCTATAAGTCAATGGCTGCATTGAATATACCTGAGGAATTTGACAGTATCTCCGATATTGCTGTGGAGGCCGCAGATTATATGCAGATGGCAGATGAGTGCTATCACCTTGCATATGACGGAGCCTTTGATGAGGATAATGAGCAGCTTGCAGGTCAGTATTATCAAAGAGCCAACAGCAGAGTAATGGTAATGCTGCAGGTGCTTCATGGTGAGGTGCCCACTGGGGACGGAGTTACCGTAACAACTCAGGAACCGGGACAGTTTGACACAATAGGAGATGGCAGTGAAGAGGGAGAACAGGAACAAGGGCAGGAGTAATGGAACTTACAGGCAGGAAAACTTATTTCTTTACGCAGTAAAATTCATAGCTGCTATGGCTGTTATAATAATTCATACAAGATTTCCGGGAAAGGCAGGCGAAGTGATCGATGCAATAGCACGATTTGCAGTGCCTTTCTTTTTTGCATTGTCAGGAAGATTTTTATTTAAATCGGGCGAAAAGACTACCCCGGAGATTCGGAAAAGTATGGCAAAAAGCTTAAAAAAGCTTCTTACAGCAACCGGGATGGTTTATTTAGCATATACTGTTTTTTCTCTTATATATCATCTGACAATTTTCAGAGTAGATGTAAAGACCTGGTTCTTCTCCAAATATAATCCGGTTGAGGCGTTATGGTTTTTGCTTTTTAATTCCGGAAGGTTTGTCTACGATGGGTCTTTTACCTTTGACCATATGTGGTTTTTATTTGCGCTGATCTATGTCTATGGTCTTATCTATATTTTTGCACCCGTTTTGAGAAAATGGTACAAGGCACTTATAGCTGTTCTTTTATTTTTCCTGTACTTTGGGGAGGCGCTGCAGACTTATTATCCGATCAGACCATTTGGATTAAACATATGCACCTGGTATGTGATGAGAAACTGGCTGTTTGTAGGCATGCCCTTTGTGCTTTTGGGAATTCTTTTTGCAGATTCTTTTGAAGAGAAAAGAAACAGACTTAAGGACGAAGAGTATGACAGGTATATGCAAAAGTATAAGCTGCCGTCAATTATATGTATAGTTGTGGGAATGGTGCTCTCTGCCACAGAATATCAGATTTTTGGGAAAAAAGATGTTTTTATTGGCTCTTTATTTATTGTGATAGGGATATTTATTTTGGCTGAAACTCTAAATACAGGTTTTGGGGGTCTGTGGAAGTTTGGGAAAACAATTTCCGGAAATATTTATTTCTACCATGTAATGATCATTGCCATTCTTGATGTGTTTGTTTCGTTGCCTATGTGGCTTAAGCCACTTCTGGTCATGGCTTTATCCATATTGCTCTTTGGCATTTTTAATCCAAAACTTAGGAAAATTATCAGAACAGGGTCGGAAAAATAAATTGATTTCTTAAAAAGAATAAGAATTCCCTCTAGCAATTTAATGTAATAAAGCATATAGTTATTTTCAAAGTATTAAAAACGGAGAACATGTATGAACAGGGAAGAGTTTCAAAAGTTTTGTGAGAACAGGATTATTTTCCTTGACGGTGCAACCGGCACAAACCTTATGAAGGCAGGAATGCCTGCAGGAGTCTGTCCTGAAGAATGGATTCTTGAACATAAAGATGTAATGAGAAGGCTTCAGGAGGGGTATGCGCAGGCAGGATCCAATATTGTCTACGCGCCAACTTTTACAGGAAACAGGATAAAGCTTGCCGATTACGGTCTTTCGGACAGGATTGTCGAGATCAATACCGAACTTGTCAAGCTATGCAGAGAAGCTGTCGGAGAGGACGTTATTGTGGCCGGCGATCTTACTATGACCGGCAAACAGCTTAAGCCTATCGGGGACCTTGGCTTTGAAGAGCTCATTGATGTATATAAAGAACAGATACAGATCCTGGAAAAAGCGGGCTGCGATGTGCTTGTGGTTGAGACTATGATGAGTCTTCAGGAGTGCAGGGCTGCGCTTATTGCGGCAAAAGAAGTGTCGGATCTTGCCGTGATGGTTACTCTTACCTTTGAAGCTGATGGAAGAACGCTTTACGGATCTGATGCAGCAGCAAGTGCTATCACGCTTGAGGCTCTCGGAGCCGCTGCCATTGGTGCAAACTGTTCTACAGGACCTGACAGGATGGAAGAGATTATCAGGAATATGGCTGCGGTCACAAGTATTCCGGTGATTGCAAAGCCCAATGCGGGACTTCCTTCCGTGGATGCAGACGGCAATACAGAATATGATATGGATGCCGACACCTTTGTTAACGAGATGGAAAGGCTCATAAAAGCCGGTGCCGGTATTGTCGGCGGATGCTGTGGAACCACACCGGCTTATATAAAGGGGCTCTATGACAGGTACAAAGATGTTAAGCCTCTTGATATTACAGACGAAGAGGGCAATAAGATCCCAAGGAAAATCTGCGGAAGAAGATATCTTTCTTCTGAGAGATGTGCTTTGTCTTTTGGCATGGACGATCTCTTCATGGTGGTGGGAGAAAGAATAAATCCTACCGGAAAGAAGAAACTTCAGGAGCAGCTTCGTGAAGGCAACCTTGACATGGTAAGTGATTTTGCCAGAAGCCAGGAAGAGGATGGAGCATCCATTCTTGATATCAATGTGGGCATGAGCGGCATTGACGAGGAAGAGATGATGCTGACTGTTATGGAAGAAGTCATGTCCATAACGGATCTTCCACTTTGCATAGATACCAGCAGTGCGGAGGTTATGGAAAAGGCACTGCGCCTTTATCCGGGAAGAGCCCTTATGAACTCAATTTCCTTAGAGAAGGGTAAATCGGAGAAGTTCCTTCAGATTGCGAAAAAGTACGGGGCGATGTTTATTCTTTTACCTCTTAATCCGGATGGACTTCCGAAGAATACTAAAGAGAAGATAGATAATATAACCGAGCTTTCGCGTCAGGCCTTTGAAATGGGCATGTGCAAAGAGGATATAGTCGTAGACGGACTGGTGGCAACTGTCGGAGCAGACCCTATGGCGGCTCTAAATACACTTCAGACTATAGAGTACTGCCACGATAATGGATATGCCACAATCTGCGGACTTTCCAATATCTCTTTTGGCCTGCCTCAGAGAATGAATGTTAATACAGCGTTCCTTACTATGGCTATTGAAAAAGGTCTTACCATGGCGATAGCAAATCCATCCCAGGAAATGCTTGTGAATGCTGCATTTGCCTCAGATCTTTTGCGCAAAAAGGACGGGGCGGACCTTAGATATATTGAAAGAATGCAGAGATATGCAGATGCCGGAGCAGGTAATGACAAGAAAACATCTGGTAATGACAAGAAAGATACATCCGGCAGCGGCGACAATTTTCTTGATATAATAAGAAAAGACGTACTTAACGGTTCTAAGAGAACAATTGTCAAAGATACGGAAAAGGCTTTGCAGAGCGGTGTTGAGCCCAGAGTAATACTGGATTCGGTACTTATGCCCGCAATTAATGAAGTCGGAGATCTTTTTGATAAGGGAAAATATTTCCTGCCGCAGCTAATAGCCGGTGCTGAAGCAATGAAGCTTTCAATCGGATATCTGGAGCCTTTGCTTAAAGTGGGAAAAGACAGTGGTGCAAAACTCCCTACTATCGTAATTGCTACAGTCCATGGTGATATACACGATATCGGCAAAAACCTTGTGGCCTTGATGCTCAAGAACTATGGCTTTGATGTCATTGATCTTGGAAAGGATGTTCCAAGAGAAGAGATAATAAGGGTGGCAAAAGAAAAGAATGCCAGCATTATAGCTCTTTCTGCCCTTATGACCACCACGATGAAAGAAATGAAGAATGTGGTAGATCTTGCTCATGAAAATAATCTTGATTCCAAGATAATAATAGGAGGAGCTGTTGTAACGCAGGACTACGCCGATGAAATCGGTGCGGACGGCTATTCCTCAGATGCGGCTGACGCTGTCAGAGTTGTTAAGCAGCTTCTCGGTATAGAATGATTGATCGATAATGATCAGATAAAACGAGCATTTCAAAAAGATTTATGAAAAATTGTGCAAGGAGAAAATCAGCCCATGATCGGTGCAGAAGTAATAGTAAAATGTCTGGAAAAAGAGAATGTTGAGCTCATTTACGGCTATTCGGGAGTAGCAATTGATCCTTTCTGGAATAAGATCTTGAGTTCCCATATCAGGCAGGTTCTGGTCAGAACCGAACAAAATGCTGCGCATCTTGCCAGCGGATATGCGAGGATCAGCGGTAAAGTAGGTGTGTGTGCCGTTACATCCGGTCCCGGAGCCACCAATCTTATCACCGGAATTGCAACTGCCTACGCTGACAGCATTCCTCTTGTGGCTATAACAGGTCAGGTTAACAGCGACATGATCGGAAGCGATGTCTTTCAGGAAGCTGACATCACAGGAGCTGTGGAGTCTTTTGTAAAATACAGTTATCTTGTAAGGGACGTGGCAGATCTTCCCAGGATTATCAAAGAAGCCTTCTATATTGCAGGAACCGGAAGACGAGGACCGGTTCTTATCGATATCCCTTTTGATGTGCAGAATGCCGAGTTTACTGGTAAATTCACATATCCGGAAACTATATCAATGCGTAGCTATAGACCTACTGTAAAGGGAAATATAGTTCAGATAAGAAAGGTCATCAAAGAGGTTGAAAATGCCAAAAAGCCTATCATCTGCGTAGGTGGTGGTGTTCATCTTTCAGGGGCAACAAGTGAAATTAGGAAATTTGCTGAGCTCAACAGTGTTCCTGTGGTTTCAACAATGATGGGAATCGGAGTTATGCCGTCAGAGCACCCTCTGTATTTCGGAATGGTGGGCAATAACGGACAACCTTTTGCCAACAGAGCACTTAATGAGTCCGATCTTCTTTTGATGGTTGGAGCAAGGGTTGCGGACAGGGCTGTAAACAGACCTGATCTTATCACTGAGAATAAGGTTATGGTACATATAGATGTTGACCCGGCTGAAATCGGCAAAAATGTGGGCCCGACAATACCTCTTGTGGGTGATATCAAGAATATTTTCGCTGATTTCCTTCAGCAGGATGACCATGCGGATGACCATAAACAGTGGCTTGATATTTTAAATTCCTATAAAAAAGAAATGGCTTCCGACAGAAGGACTTCAGAGGGAAGCTTTGTGGAGCCTAAGGACTTTATCACAAAGCTCTCAAATGCCATGAAGGATGATGCGGTCTACGTTGCGGATGTGGGGCAGAATCAGATATGGTCCTGCGCTTATCACATTGTAAAGAACGGAAGATTTTTGACCTCCGGCGGAATGGGAACTATGGGATATTCAATTCCGGCTGCCATGGGCGCAAAGATGGCAGATCCGTCAAAGCAGGTTGTGGCTGTGGTTGGAGACGGCGCTTTCCAGATGTCCATGATGGAACTTGCAACCATGAGGCAGTATGGCATTAAAATAAAGATCGTTGTTATGAAAAACGGATTCCTTGGAATGGTAAGAGAGCATCAGCACTATGCTTACAACGATCATTATTCAATGGTTGAACTTAAGGGAGATCCGGATCTTTCTCTCATAGCAGCTGCCTATGGAATGGGTTATCTAAAGGTGGATGGAAGATGCAAAGTGGAAGAAAAGCTTTCGGAGTTCCTTTCAGATGATGAGTCATGTCTTATGGAAGTCATGGTAGATCCAATAGAGCTTGTTAAGTACTGATAAGCAAAAAGAAATTTATGCACGAGGATGGATTATGAAGAGAATTTACTCGGTTCTTGTAGAAAACAGAGCAGGTGTGCTCTCGAAGGTTGCAGGTCTTTTTTCCAGAAGAAACTTCAATATTGACTCACTGGTAGTTGGTGAGACTGCAGATAAAAGCGTTTCCTGCATGACTATTGTTTCATCCGGCGATGAGAGGACAATAGAGCAGATCGAGAAGCAGCTCAACAAGAAGATTGATGTAATAAAGGTAAAAACGTTCAAGGAGAGCATGAGTATCAACCGCGAGCTTATGCTTATGAAGGTCAAGTACAACAAAGACAACAGAAGGGATATCATGGAGAACTGCCAGATCATGAATGCACAGATCGTGGACATGTCAAAAAATCTCATGGTAATCCAGATATGCGATACCTCTGACAGAATTGAGTTGTTTATTGAAATGCTTAAAAGCGTCAGCATAGTGGAGATCGCAAGGACAGGAACTGTTGCGCTTACAAAGTGTAAAGAACAGTAAATATTTTCCCGGAAGGGAGAATTGATGAGGAGATAAAAATATATTTGCTCACTATTCCTTCGCTGTGAAACATTAAGTATATAAAAAACAGGAGTCCTCATTTCATGTTATTCAGAGAAATCGGACTCCTGTTTTTATTATACTAAATGTTTCATCAGCTCCTCATAATGATTCGCAAATATATTTTTATTCTCAGCGCCAGTTCATTCATTGTCAGGAAGAATTATTTGTAATTGAACAAATGCTTTAGTACGTTAAAATGATGTGAGTTTAAAGTGTAAAATAATTTGTTGTTGACTTATAGGGATGAAGTGCTATAATTTTATTTAATTACTTCAAAACACAGCAAAAATCTACCGAAATATTAGCAAAATAACGCAAGTAAATGAACATAGAAATTAACACTTTAAAGTGCTAAAGACAGCATGTAAATACTGACGTTGAGGTGGATTTGAGGAGATGAAAAATGCAGAAAAAAGTGTTTCAGCTATTAGTTGATAATACTTCAGGTGTTCTTTCCAGGATATCAGGATTGTTTTCCAGGAGAGGCTACAACATTGAGAGTATTACGGCGGGAAATACCGCAGATCCCAGATTTACCAGGATAACAATTGTGACTTCCGGAGATGATGTGATTCTGGAGCAGATTGAGAAACAGGTTGCCAAGCTGGTTGATGTCAGGGATATTCATGAACTTAAACCGGATGAGAGTGTTTACAGGGAACTTGCACTGGTCAAGGTAAGGGCAGAGGCGGAGGACAGACAGAGTATTCTGGCAACTGCCAATATCTTCAGAGGCAATATTGTAGATGTCAGCCCTGATTCTCTTATTATTGAGATCACCGGCAGCCAGTCCAAGGTGGATGCTTTTTTAAGACTGCTGGAGGGAAGAGAAATTCTGGAACTGGCACGTACAGGAATCGCAGGACTCGGACGTGGAACAGACAAGATCATTTATCTTGACGAGTGATATTTTTGATACCTATTTGACTATTTAGTCATTTGGATATAGGAGAGCTCAGGATTTTTCCGGGCTCTTGTGAGGAGTGAATAACAAATATCAAGTATACGGAGGAAAAACAAATGTCACAGGATGCACGTATTTTTTACCAGGAAGATTGTAATTTATCATTACTTGAGGGCAAGACAATTGCTATTATCGGTTATGGTTCACAGGGCCATGCGCATGCACTTAACCTCAAGGATTCAGGCTGCAATGTAATCATCGGTCTTTACGAGGGATCAAAGAGCAAGGCTAAGGCTGAGGCTCAGGGACTTAAGGTTTACAATACTGCTGAGGCAGCAAAGATGGCTGATATCATCATGATCCTTATCAACGATGAGAAGCAGGCTAAGATGTACAAAGAGGATATCGAGCCCAACTTACAGCCCGGTAACATGCTTATGTTTGCTCATGGTTTCAACGTACATTTTGGACTTATCAAGGCTCCTAAGGATGTTGACGTTACTATGATCGCTCCTAAGGCTCCGGGACACACTGTACGTAGCGAGTATCAGGCCGGTAAGGGAACACCTTGTCTTGTTGCTGTTGAACAGGATGCTACAGGTAAGGCTCTTGATCTTGCACTTGCTTATGGCGCAGGAATCGGTGGAGCAAGAGCAGGTCTTCTTGAGACAACATTCAGAACAGAGACTGAGACTGACCTCTTTGGTGAGCAGGCAGTTCTTTGCGGAGGCGTTTGTGCTCTTATGCAGGCAGGTTTCGATACTCTTGTTGAGGCAGGCTATGACCCAAGAAACGCATACTTCGAGTGTGTACATGAGATGAAACTTATTGTTGACCTTATCTATCAGTCAGGTTTTGCAGGAATGAGATATTCTATCTCCAATACAGCTGAGTACGGTGACTATGTAACAGGTCCTAAGCTCATCA
>SVFZ01000100.1 GCA_015056585.1 Butyrivibrio sp.
AAATGCCATGATGAAGGGATCAAACAGGCATGAAAAGGAATATGAGGTAGTTGTAGATAAGAAAATTACCGGCGATTTTTTAAATAAAATGGCAGGTGGCGTTTATCTGAAAGATTTGGATAAAACCACAAGAGGCTGCAAAATTACAAAAGCCGGCCCATTATCCTTTAAGATAATTCTTACACAGGGACTTAATCGTCAGATCAGACGAATGTGTGATACACTGGGATTTAAAGTATTAAGTCTTAAAAGGATCCGTGTTATGACTGTAAAACTCTCTGATTACAACCTGAAACCCGGTAAGTTTGTGGAATTATCAAAAGATGAAATGGATAAGCTCTACAAAGCAGCGGGACTTAATATTCAATAATCAGTAAAAGAGCTTTTCTGTTTTTTTAAGTTAAAATATATGTAGATAAAGTTGGGGAATTAAAATGGGAGAAGATAAGAAAAATATCAAACTTGAGTATGAGGAGCTTGTAAAAACAATCAGGCACCATATGGATTTATACTACAATCAGGATGAACCTGAAATCTCGGATTATGAGTATGATATGCTCATGCAAAGATTAAAAGAGATTGAGAAGGAGAATCCTGATTTTGTTATGCCAAATTCTCCCTCAAAGATAATCGGAGGAACAGCCAAAAGAGAAGCCGGAGTTAAGATAACTCATAACGTACCTATGCTTTCGATTGAAGATGTTTTTACAAAAGAAGCAGTTATCGAATGGGTTAATAAAGTTCATACTCTGCATCCTGATGCGATTTTTTCTGCAGAGATCAAAATTGACGGCCTTTCAATGACTCTTCGTTACAGTAAAAAAGAAGATGGCAAGCTTCATCTTGATGTGGCAGAAACCCGTGGCGACGGTATTATCGGTGAGGATGTTACAGCCAATGCAATGGTTATTCCTGATGTTAAGCATGTTATTGATCTTCCTTATGACTATCTGGAACTTCGCGGCGAAGTTTATATGTCCCATGAAGATTTTGAAAAATTCAATGATCAGCAGGAGAAGCTCGGTAAAAAGACAGCTGCAAATCCAAGAAACCTTGCAGCAGGTACGCTTAGACAGCTTGACCCTGAAATAACAAGAAGCCGTGGCCTGAAAATGTTCATTTTCAATATTCAGGACGGACCGGAAGAAATCAGATCTTCTCATTGCGATGGACTTAAAATCCTTGAAAGCTGCGGAGTTCCTGTGGTTGTTCACAAAGCCTGCAAGACAGCTGATGAGGTCATTGCAGCAATCGATGAAATAGGTGCAATGCGTGAGGATCTTTCTTTTGACCTGGACGGAGCAGTTATTAAAGTCGACAGGACAGCCTGGAGAGACGATTTTCCTGCAGGAAGCAAATACTCAAGCGGACATATTGCCTACAAATATCCACCTGAGGAAAAAATCATAGAAATGGATGAAATCCTGGTAGATGTGGGCAGAACCGGCAAGCTGACCTTTACCGGCAGTTTTCATGATCCCGAAACCGGAAAGGCAGCAAGGCTTTGCGGTACCAGTGTTTCCAGGGCAACCCTTCACAATCAGGACTACATAAATGAGATGCAGATTGGAATAGGTGGCCATTACAAGCTCTTTAAGAGCGGAGAAATCATTCCAAAGCTAAACGGCTGTGTCAAAGCTCCCAAAGAGATATATAAGGCTCCAAGTAATTGCCCTGTCTGTGGGATGCCTCTTGTCAGGGAAGAAGATACAGCAGACATCAGGTGTATTAATCCAACATGTCCTGCTCAGATTACAAGAACAATCGCGTATTTCACCAGCAGAGATGCCATGAATATCATGGGTCTTGGTGACACTCTTGTTGACGCTCTTGTTAATGAGGGCTATCTTAAGAACTATGCAGATATTTATTCTCTTAAAGATTACAGGGATGAACTTATTGAAAAAGGCATTATTGGAAAAGAGAAAAATACTGATAAACTGTTAAAGGAAATAGAAAACTCCAAGAATAATGATCCCGTAAGGCTCCTTACAGGCCTTGCAATTAGGAATGTAGGTAAATCAACCGCCAGAGAAATAATGCGACATTTTGATAATCTAATGGACCTTACCAAAGTTACTAAGGACGGCTTTTTACAGATTCCTGATATAGGAGAAACAACTGCAGAAGATTTATATGAGTTTTTCCATGAGCAGCCCAATCTTGAAATACTTGGCCGTATGAAGGAACTCGGTCTTAATATGACAGTTGTAAAAGATGAGACTTCATCTGATAAATTATCAGGAATGACGATTGTGGTTACCGGCACATTACCTACTCTTGGAAGAAAAGAAGCAGAGGAGCTTATAGTTAAAAACGGCGGAAAAGCTTCCGGAAGCGTATCAAAAAAGACAAGTCTTGTTCTTGCCGGAGAAGCAGCCGGCAGTAAGCTTACTAAAGCTAATGAACTTGGCATAAGAGTAATTGATGAAAAAGAATTTTTGCAAATGATTGAATGATTGTTTTCAAGATTTTCCTTGAATTCGTAATATCGAATAATAAATAATAATTAATGAAATCCGGAGAAAAACAATGCCTATTAAAATTCAAAATGATCTTCCAGCACGTGAAATACTGGAACAGGAAAACATATTTGCTGTAGACGAGAACAGAGCTTTGCATCAGGATATCCGTTCACTTGAAATCTGTATCCTGAATCTGATGCCTCTAAAGGAAGATACGGAGCTTCAGCTTTTAAGGAGCATGTCGAATACGCCTCTTCAGATTGATGTTTCCTTTATGCAGATGAGTTCCCATCACTCCAGTAATACTTCTCCGAATCATCTGAACAGGTTTTACAATACTTTTTCGGAACTAAAAGACAAAACCTTTGACGGACTCATAATTACAGGAGCTCCCGTAGAGCAGATGGCTTTTGAAGAAGTTGATTATTGGAAGGAGTTATGCGAAGTTTTTGAATGGTCAAAGACTAATGTTACCTCTACCTTTCACATTTGCTGGGGCGCTCAGGCAGGACTTTATTATCACTACGGTATTGATAAAGAGCCCCTTAAAGAAAAACTCTTTGGAATATTCCAGCACAAGGTAATGAACAGGAAAGTTCCGCTTGTAAGAGGGTTTGACGACATTTTTTATATGCCACATTCAAGACACACGCAGACACCGACCGCTAAAATTCATGAATGTGAGGATCTGGTTGTTTTAGCAGAATCCGACAGAGCAGGGATTTTTCTTTGTATGAACAAATCCGGCAGTCAGATTTTTGTAATGGGGCATGCGGAATATGACAGATTAACTCTTGATTCAGAATACAAGAGGGATCTTTCAAAGGGACTTGATATACATATTCCCGAGAACTATTATCCCCAAAATGATCCAAATAACAAACCGGATCTTATTTGGAGAAGCCATGCCAACAATCTTTATACCAACTGGCTTAACTACTATGTTTATCAGAATACTCCTTACAAGTGGGGACAGATTCTTGATGAAAACAAGATAAAACTTGCTCACAAAGAGCTGACATCTAAGGTATGATACAAAAAACATGAATCTCTAAGGAAATTCAATATTCTATATAAGAAAAGGGGAGAATAATGGAAACTAAGATTAAAAATATCTATACTGCATTCCCCGGAGGTAAACATAAGGTTCTCACCTTAAGCTATGACGACGGAAAAATAGCTGACAGGAGGCTTGTATCTCTTTTAAATGAATATGGTCTTAAGGGAACCTTTAATGTAAACACCGGCATAGAACGTTTTTATTCCAGAGAATATTATGAAGAGAGAATACCGATAACAGAATACAAGGAGCTTTATAAGGGACATGAAGTTGCCTGTCACACATTAACTCATCCTACTATCGCAAGATGTCCAAAAGAGCAGATTCTGCTGCAGATTCTGGAGGACAGAAGAAATCTTGAACAGGCTCTCAGAGTTCCGATAAGAGGTCTTGCATATCCAAACGGTTCTTACGATGATCAGGTTGTGGATGCACTTAAGGCATCAGGAATTGTTCATGCAAGAACAGTTACTTCAACACTGTCTTTTGCCATGCCAACCGATTTCCTTAGATGGAATCCGACCTGTTCACACAAGAATCCAAATCTTGAAAATCTTAAAAAGGAATTCTTAAATCTTCATAAAACACAGTACCTGTATATGTTCTATTTATGGGGGCACAGCTATGAATTTGAGGTTGATAACAACTGGAATGTTATAGAAGATTTTGCAAAAGATATGTCAGGAAAAGATGACATCTGGTATGCTACAAACATAGAAATAGTGGACTATATGGACGCTGCCAGAAGAATTTTGGTTTCGATTGACGGCGATTTTGCATACAATCCAAGTGCTCAAAGTGTATGGCTTGAAGTTGATAAAAAGGCTGTCGAAATAAAAGGTGGAGAGCAGATTGACCTCTGACCCAAAACTTGTTTTTTGTCTTTTAATAAGTTAAAATATTATTGTTAGAACGTTAATTTTATTATGGCATTTAACAAGGAGTAAAATCTATGGGCCTTACTATGGAGAACGAGGAACAGGAAGTAAAAAACGACCTTAAAAAGAAGCCTACAAAAAAGACCAAAGAAATGCTTGAAGAAAACAGCAAACGAATAGAAGAGCTTAACGTTGAAAAAAATGAACTTGCTGAGGTTCTTGCTTCTTTGGATAAAGAGGAAGCAGCTCTTGGCGATCACTCCGCTTTAAAAATGAAAGTTGAACATAAGAAGTTTGGCGAAGGCGAAGTGATAAAGCAGGATGGAAAATACATCGAGGTCAAATTTTCCGATGTGGTGAAAAAGTTCGTTTTGCCTGGGTGCATTGCTGATAAGTTTCTTGAAGTTAAAGATGATTCGGTTATCGAATATTATACCAAGAGAAACGAAATCCACAAAAAGCGCATGAATGCTGAACTTAAGATCAAGTCAGCTGAATTTGCCATACAGCGTCATGAGGATGCTATAGAGAAACTCAACTCAAAACTTAAATAAATAAGTTAAAACTGATCACCTGTAAAGCATTGGGGCTGTAAAATGATAATCATTTTACAGCCCCTAATTTATGCTTATTATTATGAATTACATTGCCTTCTTTTCTTCATCAACTTTGCGTTGAGCAGTAGAGAGCATAAGCTTGATTCTGTTAAGCTGGTTAACTTCTGATGCTCCCGGATCATAATCTATAGCAACTATGTTGCATCCCGGGTAGAGATGACGCATCTGCTTGATAACGCCTTTACCCACTACATGGTTTGGAAGACATCCAAAAGGCTGAGTACATACAATATTGTTTGCACCTTCCTTGATAAGTTCAACCATTTCTCCTGTAAGGAACCATCCCTCGCCGGTCTGATTGCCGATAGATACAATAGGCTTAGCATATTCCACAAGTTTATAAATGCTTGTTGGAGGATCAAAATGAACAGATTTTTCAAAAGCTTTATAAGCTCCACTACGAATCTGCTCAATAAGCCATATTGCGCCTCTCATCATAACAGCAACCTTTTTGGAAGTGCCAAGTTCATCTGCCTTATAGATCTGATTGTAGAAGCAGTAGAGCATGAAATCTATAAGGTCAGGAACAACAGCTTCAGCTCCTTCCTGCTCAAGTAAATCTACAAGATGGTTATTTGCTGCAGGAGCAAATTTAACAAGGATTTCTCCCACAATACCAACTCTTGGCTTGATTTCATCTGTAATTTCTATTTTGTCAAAATCTTCAATGATTTCTCTGCAAAGCTTCTTAAACTTGAAAAGACTCATATGCTTTGAAGTCACGAAATCTTTTACAACAGGAAGCCATTTCTCGTGGCAGGCATTAACAGAGCCCGGAACTTTCTCATAAGGACGCATACGATAAACGCATCTCATAAATACATCTCCGAAGATAGCTCCGTATGCAGCTCTCTGCAGCATTTCAAAATTAAGATGGAAACCCGGATTTGCTTCAAGTTTTGAAAGGTTTAATGAAACTACAGGAATCTGTTCCATTCCGGCTTTCTTAAGAGCCCTTCTGATAAATCCAACATAGTTGGTTGCTCTGCAACCGCCACCTGTCTGTGACATTATAACAGCTGTACGGTTAAGGTCATACTTTCCGGATAAAAGCTCGTCCATAATCTGTCCTACAACCCAGAGTGAAGGGTAGCAGGCATCATTATTTACATACTTAAGTCCCATATCAATGGCATGTCTGTTGTCATTTTGCATTACTACAAAATTGTAACCGCAGGCAGAAAAAGCAGGCTCTAAAATATCGAAATGTATAGGAGACATCTGAGGGCAAAGAAGAGTATAATTTTTCCTCATATCCTCTGTAAAAAGAACCCTGTGGTTTGAACAGTCATGCACAGTAGCCTTTTTATTCTTTTGCTTGCGAACTCTTATAGCGGCAAGAAGAGAGCGCACTCTTATTCTTGCACTTCCAAGGTTATTAACTTCATCAATCTTAAGGCATGTATAAATCTTGTCTGATCCGGATAAAATATCATTTACCTGATCTGTGGTAACTGCATCAAGACCGCATCCGAAGGAATTAAGCTGAATAAGGTCAAGGTCATCTCTTGTGCGAACAAAAGAAGCAGCAGCATAAAGTCTTGAGTGGTACATCCACTGATCCGATACAATAAGAGGTCTCTCCGGTGATCCGAGATGAGATACACTGTCCTCGGTAAGTACAGCAACGCCATAAGAGCAGATCATATCAGGAATACCGTGATTTATCTCGGGATCGACATGGTAAGGTCTTCCGGCGAGGACGATACCGTGCCTGTTGTTTTCTTCCATCCATTTAAGAGTTTCTTCACCCTTAAGCTGTACATCTTTTCTGGCCTTTGCCATTTCCTCCCAGCCATCTTTTGCTGCATCAATAATTTCCTGAGCAGGAATCTCAGAAAACTCTTTTACAAGAGAAGCTGTGGCAGTTTCAAGATTTGTAAAAGCCATGAAAGGATTTCTGAGCCTTACTTCTCCGTTTGTGATAGCTTCAACATTGTTTTTTATGTTTTCGGAATAAGAAGTTACAATAGGGCAGTTGTAGTGATTTGTAGCACCTTCCACCTCTTCGCGCTCATAAAAGAGTCCCGGATAAAAGATGAAATCAACTTTCTGCTTTATCAGCCATTCCACATGACCGTGCGAAATCTTGGCCGGATAACATTCCGATTCGCTGGGAATTGATTCTATGCCAAGTTCATAAATCTGGTGTGTTGAACGAGGAGAGAGAACAACTCTGTATCCAAGCTTGGTAAAGAATGTGAACCAGAAAGGATAGTTCTCGTAAAAATTAAGTACTCTCGGAATTCCTACAGTTCCTCTTGTGGCTTTATCAGGTGAAAGAGGCTCATAACTAAACAATCTCTTGTATTTGTAGTCAAACAAATTAGGGATATTATCAGCATTCTTTACCTTGCCGATACCTCTTTCGCATCTGTTTCCGGAAATGTGCTGACGACCACCGGTAAACTTGTTTACTGTTAATCTGCAGTGGTTGGTACATCCCTGGCATGTAGTCATGCTGGTTGAATATTCAAGGTTGTTTATCTGTTCTATAGATAACATTGTAGTCTTATAGTCATCAGTTTCTGAGAATCTGTCTCTGGCTATAAGAGCTGCACCGAAAGCTCCCATAATGCCGGCAATGTCAGGTCTTATGGCTTCAGCTCCCGAAATAATCTCAAATGCGCGAAGAACCGCATCATTGTAGAAAGTACCGCCCTGTACAACAATATGGTCTCCAAGATCCTTGGCATCTGAAACTTTTATAACCTTAAAGAGAGCATTTTTTATTACGGAGTAAGCAAGACCTGAAGAGATGTCTGAAACATCGGCACCTTCTTTTTGAGCCTGCTTAACTCTGGAATTCATAAATACTGTGCATCTTGTTCCAAGATCCACAGGAGACTTGGCATAAAGTGCCACCTTTGCAAAGTCCTGAACACTGTATGACAAGGATTTTGCAAAAGTCTCTATAAATGAGCCGCAGCCGGAAGAGCAGGCTTCATTAAGCTGAACTGAATCCACCGATCCGTTTTTGATATGAATACATTTCATATCCTGACCGCCTATATCAAGAATACAGTCAACCTCAGGATCAAAGAAAGCAGCAGCATTATAGTGAGCGATAGTTTCTACCTCGCCATCATCAAGAAGAAGCGCAGATTTAAGCAGAGCTTCTCCGTAACCTGTGGAACAGGCTCTTGCAATTTCAACGCCTTTAGGCATAAGTTTGTATATTTCCTGAATAGAAGATATGGCAGTCTTTAAAGGACTTCCGTTATTGCTTGAATAGAAGGAATACAAAAGGTCGCCATCTTCACTGATAAGAGCACATTTCGTAGTTGTGGAGCCGGCATCAATACCAAGGAATGCTTTTCCTTTATAGTCATCAAGTTTTCTGGTTTTTACCTTATACTGATCCTGACGCTTTCTGAATGCCTTATATTCAATTTCGCTGTTAAATAAAGGATCGAGACGGGATACTTCTGCATCCATCACAATTTTGTGAGAGAGCTTCGAAACCATTTCGTCCATGGTATAGAAAACATCTTCCTTTGCATTAAGGGCTGAACCAATTGCAGCAAAAAGATGAGAATTATCTGTTTCGATAGTATGCTCCTCATCCAGCTTTAACGTTCTGATAAAGGAAGCCTTAAGCTGGTCAAGGAAGTGAAGAGGACCGCCTAAAAATGCCACGTGTCCCCTTATAGGCTTACCACATGCAAGTCCTGAAATAGTCTGATTTACAACAGCCTGAAAAATTGAAGCTGAAAGGTCTTCTTTGGTTGCGCCCTCGTTAATAAGAGGCTGAATATCAGACTTTGCAAATACACCACAACGGGCAGCAATAGTGTAAAGCGATTTATAATTTCTGGCATATTCATTGAGCCCTGATGCGTCTGTCTGAAGAAGAGCAGCCATCTGGTCAATAAAAGAACCTGTACCGCCGGCACAGATACCATTCATTCTTTGTTCAACATTTCCGCCTTCAAAATAAATTATCTTGGCATCCTCACCACCAAGCTCGATAGCCACGTCTGTCTTTGGTGCCAGTTCTTTTAATGAAGTGGAAACAGCTATAACCTCCTGGACAAAAGGAACTTCCAAATGCTTGGCCAGTGTAAGTCCGCCCGAACCGGTTATTACAGGGTGAAGTGTAATGTTACCGTCAACTTCTTTACTTGCCTCCACTAAAAGTTCTGATAATGTCTCCTGAATATTTGCAAAATGACGTTTATAATCAGAAAAGATAATCTTATGGGTACTGTCCAAAAGAGCAATTTTGACAGTTGTGGAACCAATATCAATTCCTAATGTATAGTCCTTGGAAATCATAGAAACAACTCCTTATCTAAAAATCAAATAAGAAAAAAGCCTGATTGTCAAAGATAATAGTATCTTGGGACAATCTATATGATTATAAAGCAGAAAAAAATAAAAATCAATAAACTTAGATTGTATAAAATCTATTTAAACTTAAGCCCTTATATGTTATGATACTATTGCATGTCTATGTGTGAGGGAGATTAAATATGAGGAAAAGAATAATACAAATTACTTTATCTGCCTTATTTTTTGCAGCTGTATTTCTATTATTACCGTTAACGGTCAGCGCTTCTTCAACCGAGAATAAAAAAGTACGGGTTGGTTATTATAATAATGAAGTATTTGAGGATGGCACTTCTGACGAGGATATAAAGAAGGGCTATGCTTACGAATATTATCGTAAGATTTCCGAGTATACCGGCTGGGAATATGAGTATGTATACGGCGACTTTGTTTCCATATATCAGATGCTCCTTGACGGAGATGTGGATCTGGTTGCAGGACTTGCATATTCTGATGAAAGAGCATCTCTTATTCTTTATCCCAAAAAGCCAATGGGAGCTGAAAGCTATGGGATAGTCAAACATGAAAATGACACGTCCATTTCCAGGGCCTACAACACTTTAAACGGAAAGAAGATTGGTGTTCTCGAAAGTGCAATAGTAAATGTTTTACGCGATTTTTTAGATGAGCAAAATATAAATGCCACAGTCATTACTTACAATGACTATGATCAGGTTCTTGAGGCCTTTGACAAAAAAGAACTTGATGCTATAGCAGCTGAGATTGACGGTATTTATGACAGAAAACATGCAGAGGTTTTGTACAGCATCGGAGAAGCTGACTATTATCTCGGCGTCAATAAAAACAAACCCGAACTTCTTGCTGAACTTAATAAAGCTCAGGAAATGCTTTTTACCGAAAATCCCGGATATCTTAGCACTTTAAGAAATAAGTATTATTCATCAACATTGTCCAGCAGAGCTTTTACGGAATCAGAAACTAACTGGTTATCCACTCATACTGATATACGTGTGGGATATCTTAATAATTTTATGCCTTATAGTTCAACTGATGAAAGCGGAAGTCCTCAGGGAATCATTAAAGACCTTATACCTTATTTATTGAAAGAGTTGGGGATAGATTCTGTTAATTGCAAGTTTGTTGGTTTTGACAGATATGATGATATTGTAAAAGCCATAGCTGATGATGAAATAGATCTTGGCTTTCCATTGGGCGGAGGTCTTTATTTCTCCGAACGTGACGGGCTGTCTTTGACAAATCCTGTTATCAGTTCTGTTACAGACCTTGTATTTACTGAACAATATAAAGGTAGCAGTGACACAACATTTGCAGTATGCGAAAAGAATAATCTGCAGAAATACTATATAAAGAATTATTATCCGGATTCAAATATAGCTTTTTACCCGACTTTGGATGACTGTCTTGCAGCAGTTTATGCAGGTGAGGCCACGTGCACTACAATTGACGGGCTTCGAACAAGTGCTATTTTAAGTGCACACAAGGATAACAGTTTCTCTTTTGCTCAGCTAAGTGCAAGTGAGGATCATTGCTTTGGCGTAAAAATCGGTAACGAAGGTCTTTTAAAACTTCTTAACCGCGGAATCAGTATTACCGGTCAGGACTATATTCAAAATCTTGCAATGGATTACGCAAGATCAATGTATACCTATACATTTTGGGATTTTGTTATGCAGTATGCGTGGCAGATCCTGATAGTTATCATTATTCTGGTTCTTATTGCTAATTTTGTTGCAATAAAAATCATAAGAAGCAGAGAAAGATATGCAAGGGAAATAATGGATTCCAAAATCCAGATTGAAAAGGCCAATCAGGATAAGTTTACTTTTGTAAACAACATCACAAATAACATGAGAGAGCCTATGAGCAAGCTTACAAGCCTTATAGATTCCAGTAAGCGCACCGATGATCCAGGGAAGATTCAGGAAAATCTTAATGCGATGGCAGAACAGTCGCGTCTATTGATAACGCTGGTTAATAATATAGCAATTTTTGTAAGGAGTAACGAAGAACAAAATGAATAAACTGATAAATGATCTGGAGAGAAAAATTGGAAGATACGCTGTTCCAAATCTCACCTTATATATTGTTGGACTGTATGTTGTGGGCTATGTGCTTCAGCTGGCACCTTCAAGTGTTAATCTTACTTACTTTCTGACACTTAACCCTGCGCTCATCCTTTCGGGGCAGATATGGAGAATTGTTTCCTGGATACTGATTCCGCCTTCAAGCTTTAGTCTTTTGATAATTATTACGCTTGTTTTCTATTATTTTATCGGAAGCACCATGGAGAGGACTCTGGGGACCTTCAGGTATAACCTTTTCATCTTTTCCGGAATGATCCTTATGATCATCGGCGCATTTTTGGCTTATGCTGCTTATCATGCAATGGATCCGGCAAACGCCGCTGCTTATATGACATATCTTTCTCCGGTATTCAGCACTTACTATCTGCAGCAGATGGTATTTCTAGCATTTGCCATCACTTATCCCGAGATGCAGGTTCTTTTAATGTTTATAATTCCCGTTAAGGTTAAGTGGATGGGAATAGTGTACGGAATTATTCTGGTCTATGAAGGTATAATGGGGCTTATAGGTCATAATTACTGCACATTCTTTGCGATTGGCTCACAGATCCTTAATCTTTTCCTGTTTTATCTTTCAACGGGAAGAATGGACAGATTTAAACCAAAGGAAGTTAAGAGAAGAGCCACTTTCCAGAAGAATGTTCACATGACTCCACCGGGAGTTACAAGGCATAAGTGCGCTGTGTGCGGAAGGACCGAAAAAGATGATCCCAATCTGGAGTTCAGATTCTGTTCCAAATGTAATGGTAATTACGAATATTGCCAGGACCACCTTTTTACGCACCAGCATATAAAGTAATCACTGCATTTTTATCATAATTTATATTCAGGACAATTTAGCGGAGACATAATGGGAAATATAGACAATAAAGAAAAAGAATTTGCTGAAATATTAAAGCTCGTTACGAGAACAGCAAGAGAAAATAAAAATGTAATATCAACAGATCAGGTAAAAGAAGCATTTTCTGAACTTGACCTTGATGAAAAACAATTACAGATGGTATTCGAATATTTAAGAAGCCATAAAATAGGTATTGATGAAGAAGCTTTGGTTTCCGAAGATGATCTTACTGATGAAGAAACCAATTATTTAAACGACTATCTCGAAAGTCTTAAAGATCTTCCGCAATATACCGATGGCGAAATAGAGGCTATACAGATGTCTGCAATAGCAGGAGATAAAGAGTCTCAGGATAAGCTTATTGAGTGTTATCTTCCTCTGGTTGTGGATGTTGCCAGAATGTATTCTGAACAGGGTGTTTATTTAGAAGATCTTATTGGCGAAGGTAATGTGGCCCTTACCAGAGGTGTTACAATGCTTGATGTGGTAGGCGAACCATCCGAGGTAGAAGGATTTTTGTACAAACTTATGCTTGATGCGATGGAGGCAATAATAGAGGAGAACCTTGCTGAAAATGCAGGTGGACAGAAGGTCTTAAGTCTTGTACAGGAAGTGGCTGATAAGGCAAAAGAGCTTGCTGAAGACCTCAGGAGAAAAGTCACTGTTGAAGAACTCATGGAAGAAACCGGATGGGACGAAGACAAAATACGCAGTGCTATAAAATTTTCCGGTGATGCCATCGAAGATCTGGACAGTGGTGAAAAGAAATGAATAATATTGTTAGTGATGATGACTTTAAATACTACATGCAGGATATAGAAAGAAATTATTTTGGAGCCCGTTATACTTATAATGAGCTCTTAAATAATGAAATGGTACCTTTTAAGTTCAAGACAATTATAACGAAATATTTAAAAGATGATGTTGAACTTGATACCACTCTTGAAAGTCACTTGTATTATATGAATGATCAAAATTATGACTATAGAATCTACAAACAGTTAAAGTCCAGGATAAGAGTATCTGAATATAAAAACTGTAAGGATTCTTCAAAGGGATTTAAAGAGAAGATCTACAAGATAGAAGAGCTGGTAAGGATAAGCCCTAAAGAAAAAGAAGAGAAGGGTATGATAATCAGGGAACTTATTTTATCAAAGCTTGCGCTCTTTGCATTTTCCGTATGAAAGAATATAGGAAATTTTTCCATAAAAAAACCACCTGAAATTCAGGTGGTTAATTTTTGCTTATTATCAAGCTCTTTCTACTTTGTTAGATCTAAGGCAGCTTGCACAAACATGCAATCTCTTTGTAGCGCCATTGATCTTGCAAGCAACGTGCTGAACATTTGACTTCCAAACTCTGTTAGATCTTCTATGAGAATGGCTTACGTTGTTACCGAAATGAACGCCCTTGCCACAAATATCACATTTAGCCATTTTGACACCTCCTTATAAGCCATGTAATGTTTGAAATACTAAAAACTTAGTGCGGAATTATCCGCAACATTGATATATTAGCAGATAGAATGAGTAAATGCAAGCAAAAATTCTAAAAAAGATGGTTTATTTTTTATTAAACTGCTATTATAATACTATATGTATGCGAAAAAGCGCATAAAGGAGGATTAATATGAAGGCTTCTGTTGTTAACACGCACATGGGAAATATTTCAATTGATAATGAAGTTATTGCCCAGTACGCCGGTGCTGTTGCCATGGAGTGCTTTGGTATCGTTGGTATGGCGAATGTCAATGTCAAGGATGGCCTCGTTAGTTTGCTTAAACGTGATTCCATGACAAGAGGTATCAATGTTACTTTAGATGACAGCAACAAGCTCAAGCTTGATTTTCATGTAATTGTAGCATATGGTGTTAGCATTTCCGCAGTATCTGACAATCTTATCAGTACTGTAAAGTATAAAGTAGAAGAATTTACCGGGCTTGAAATCGAGAAGATCAATATCTATATCGAAGGCGTCCGTGTGATAGACTGATCGGAGGACTTTTGTTTTGAGTAATAATGTAATCGACGCTACTATGCTGTCAAAGATGTTTTTGACAGGTGCCAAGAATCTCGAAGCCCATAAAGAATGGATAAACGAGCTTAATGTTTTCCCTGTTCCGGACGGTGATACAGGTACAAACATGACAATGACAATCATGTCTGCAGCCAAGGAAGTGGATTCATTGGGCAATTCACCCAGCATGGAAGCGATTTGTAAGGCTATTTCATCAGGCTCACTTCGTGGAGCAAGAGGTAACTCTGGAGTTATTCTTTCTCAGCTCCTTAGAGGGTTTACCAAGGTTGTCAAAACCCATGATGAAGTAAATGTAACCATACTTGCCGAAGCCTTTGACAAAGCTGTGGAAACTGCTTATAAGGCAGTAATGAAGCCAAAAGAAGGTACGATTCTTACTGTTGCCAAGGGCGCAGCAGAGAAGGCTCACGAGCTCTCTGTTGAAGGAACTACAGATATTGATGCTTTCTGCAGCGAAGTTATAAAGTATGCAGAAGAAGTTCTTTCAAAGACACCTGATATGCTTCCTGTTCTTAAGCAGGCCGGAGTTGTTGATTCAGGCGGACAGGGTCTGGTACAGGTTCTTAAGGGAGCTTATGACGGTTTTCTTGGAAAAGAGATCGATCTTACAATCTCCGAAGAGCAGGTAACTCCGGGTGCCAAAGCATCAGGCAAGCCCAAGGAAGAGGATATTAAATTCGGTTACTGTACTGAGTTTATTGTTCTTTTAAACAAGCCATTAAATGTTAAGCAGGAAATTGATTTCAAGGGATTCCTTGAGTCAATCGGCGACAGCATTGTAATGGTGGCAGATGATGAAATCTGTAAAGTACATGTTCACTCAAATGATCCTGGACTTGCTATTCAGAGAGCCCTTATGTACGGTCAGCTTTCAAATATGAAAATTGACAACATGAGAATGGAGCACAGAGAAAAGCTTTTCCACGAGTCAAGCGACGGCACTTGGTCTGAGATAAAGACAGAGATCAATGGCGCTGCAGAGCTTACACCAACATATTTACCTGGCGATGACATTCCTCTTGGAGATAAGGTGGATGTTTCAGGTTCAGAAGCTAAAGAGGATCTTGGTCCCCGTAAGGAAATCGGTTTTGTAACAGTATGCGCAGGCTCAGGACTTGCTGAAATCTTTAAGGGTCTTGGTGTTGATTATGTTATAGAAGGCGGTCAGACCATGAACCCCAGCACATCAGATATCCTTGACGCTGTAGCCAAGGTCAATGCCGACACTGTAATCGTACTTCCGAATAACAAGAATATTATTCTTGCTGCAAATCAGGCAGCCATCATGTCTGAGGATAATGATGACGGCAAGAAAATTGTAGTAGTTCCATCCAAGACTGTTCCTCAGGGAATTACTGCAATTATCAATTATATTCCGGATTCTCCTGTTGATGATATTGTAGCAACAATGACAGATGCTCTTTCAACAGTTAATACAGGTGAAGTAACCTATGCTGTCAGAGACACAGTAATTGATGATGTCCAGATCAAGCAGGGTGATTACATGGGAATCGGTGATTCCGGAATACTTGCAGTTGGCGGAGAGATCTCTGATGTAGCTTTTGATATGCTGGACAAGATGATGAACGATGATCTCGAGCTTATAAGTGTATACTATGGTGATGAGGTTGATGAAAAAGATGCAGAGGCTTTAAGAGAGAGAATTTCAGAGAAATATCCTCAGTGTGATGTTGAGCTTCAGTTTGGTGGTCAGCCAATCTACTATTACATACTTTCAGCAGAATAATATATTGCGTTTTTTGAAACACCAAAGTTTTTGAACTTTATGAGTCGGGCTTTTGCTAAAGCCCGGCTTTTTTAACATAAGCTGTAATCGCATAAAAGATATTTGCAAAGGGCATGGGGGCTTATTTAATGCAAAGAGAACTTGATGAACTGGTAATAAATCTTAAAGGCATTGGTGAGAAAACCGCAAAACTATTTGAAAAATGCGGTGTTCGAACCTGTAATGATCTGATAGGTTATTATCCCAGGGCTTATGACAAATTTAAAGAATGTGTAAAAGCATGCGACTTAAGAGAATCAGAGATAAACTCTGTAAAACTTACGATCATTGGCTCTGTGACTAAAAGACGTGTTCGCAACCTCTCAATTCTTGCCTTTGAGGCAGCGGACGAAACAGGAAAAATTAAGATTGCCTATTTTAATGCCCCTTATCTTGCAAATACGATAAAGCCCGGTACAACGCATATTTTCAGAGGTGTTGTAAGGAAAAAAGGCAATTTTTTTACAATGGATCAGCCCAAAATGTATGATCAGAGTCAATACGCTGCACTTATGGGAAAAATGCAGCCAAGATATCCTCTGGTAAAAGGGCTTACCAATAATGCAGTTTTAAAGGCTCAGGAGCAGGTATTCAAAAACCTTGGCGCCTTTGAGGACTTTGTTCCGGAAGATATTCTAAAAAGGCTTAAGCTTGTGGGTCTTAGAGATGCTTATGTAGGCATACATTTTCCCAAAAATGAAGAAGAACTTGAAAATGCCAGAAGAAGGCTTGCTTATAACGAGTTTCTGCTATTCGTTCTTAAACTCAGACTTTTAAAGAGTACTTCCGAGGAACTAAGTAATTCTTTTCCCATGATAGAAGTGGCTCAGACAAAAAGACTTATAGAGCAGCTTCCATATTCACTGACAAATGCACAGTTAAGCGCCTGGAAGGATATCCAAAATGATTTATCCGGTGAACATGTTATGAACAGACTTATTCAGGGAGATGTGGGAAGCGGTAAGACCATACTTGCTCTTCTGGCACTTTTATGCTGTGCTTCCAACGGCTATCAGGGTGCGCTTATGGCTCCTACGGAAGTTCTTGCTTCTCAGCACTTTGAAAGTTTTAAGGAAATCATTACAAAATATGATCTTCATACCTTGAAACCTGTTCTGTTAACAGGAGCATTATCGGCAAAAGATAAAAAGGAAGCTCAAAGAAAAATTGCAGAGGGAGAAGTTAACTGTATTATCGGCACAAATGCTTTAATACAGGAAAAAGTAAATTATAAAAACCTTGCGCTTGTTATCACGGACGAACAGCACAGATTTGGAGTAAGACAGCGTGAGTCCCTGGCAGGAAAAGGCATGAATACGCATGTACTGGCCATGAGTGCCACCCCTATTCCAAGGACTCTTGCCATCATATTGTACGGAGATCTTCATATTTCAATCATAAACGAGCTTCCGGGCGGCAGACTCCCCATAAAGAACTGCGTCGTAGGAACAAGCTACAGGCCAACAGCCTATAAGTTTATAAAGGATCAGGTAGAATCCGGCCGTCAGGCTTATATTATTTGTCCTATGATAGAGGAAGGGGAGATAGACGGTGTTGAAAACGTAACAGATTACACCAAAATGCTCAAAGAAACACTTCCTCCAGATATACAGATTGAAATGCTGCACGGAAGAATGAAACCTGCAGAAAAAGATGCCATTATGGAAGCATTTGCCAGAAAAGATATTGATATTCTGGTATCAACAACCGTTATTGAAGTAGGCATAAATGTTCCCAATGCCACAGTGATGATGATAGAAAATTCTGAAAGGTTCGGTCTTTCTCAGCTTCATCAGTTAAGGGGGAGAGTCGGAAGAGGTAAGTATCAGTCCTATTGTATTTTTATCAACACCTCAGAGGGCGATGAAGCTAAAGAAAGATTATCAATCATGAATAAATCCAATGACGGCTTTAAGATTGCCGAAGAGGACCTTAAACAGAGAGGTCCCGGAGATCTATTTGGTGTAAGGCAAAGCGGAGAGCTTAATTTCCGGGTTGGAGACATATATCATGACGCTGATCTTGTAAAAGAAGCAGCTATGGATGCGGACAGAATTTTAAACGCAGATCCCGATCTTTCTTCTCCACAATATCGTGTATTAAAAGATAATTTAACCACTAAATCTGCAAATTTTGTTGACTTTGCCACTTTATAAAAGTAAGATATTTTTAGTTGATTATAGAAAATAGGAGGAGTATCGGCTTATTTGCCGAATCAGGTGAAAAAATGTCAAAGATTGCGATCATAACAGACAGTAACAGCGGCGTAACACAGTCTCAGGCAGAGAAACTTGGCTTATTTGTTGTTCCGATGCCTTTTCGAATTAACGATGAAGATTATTATGAAGATATAAATCTTACACAGGATCAGTTTTATGAGAAACTTGCACAGGACGCAACTGTTTCCACCAGTCAGCCTACGCCTGATTCTCTTATGACACTTTGGGACAAGGTTCTCAAAGATTATGAGCAGATTATCTATATTCCAATGAGCAGCGGCCTTTCCGGTTCCTGTCAGAGTGCGATGATGATTGCAAATGAGGAATACGAAGGAAAAGTTTTCGTAGTAGACAACCAGCGTATTTCTGTAACTCAGAGGCAATCAGCTCTTGATGCCCAGGCTATGGCTGATGCAGGTATGTCTGCTAAAGAGATTGTTGATAAACTTACAGAGACCAAGTTTGAATCCAGTATCTATATTATGCTGGATACACTCTATTACCTTAAAAAGGGTGGTCGTATAACACCTGCAGCTGCAGCTCTGGGCACTCTTTTAAGGCTTAAGCCCGTTCTCCAGATCCAGGGCGAAAAGCTTGATGCTTTTGCAAAGGCAAGAACCAGTTCCCAGGGCAAATCCATTATGATTAATGCCGTGAAAGCCGATATTGAGAATCGTTTTGGCGGTCTTGATAAAATGGATGTCCATGTTGCCTGTGCTTACACCAAGGATCTTGAATCCGCAAATCAGTGGAAAGCTGAAGTTCAACAGGCTTTCCCTCAGACCGATGTATTTATGGATCCGCTTTCTTTGTCGGTTGCTTGTCACATTGGTCCGGGAGCGCTTGCCGTCACAGCAACACGAAAGCTGCATATATAAATTATGATTTAAAGTTTTGAAAAGGGGTTACAATTAATGGCTTCATTAGATCAATATGATGCTTCCAGTATCACAGTGTTGGAGGGCCTTGAGGCGGTTCGTAAAAGGCCCGGTATGTACATTGGAAGTGTCACTACAAGGGGACTAAATCACCTCGTCTATGAGATAGTTGATAATGCAGTAGATGAGCATCTTGCAGGTTTCTGCAGCAGAATTCATGTCACTTTGGAAGCTGATGGTTCAGCAACAGTAGAGGATAACGGAAGAGGAATTCCTGTAGGTATGCACGCGAAAGGCATTACGGCTGAGCGTGTTGTACTTACTATGCTTCATGCCGGCGGTAAATTCGATAACAATTCGTATAAGACCAGCGGCGGTCTTCATGGAGTAGGCTCATCCGTAGTTAACGCATTATCTACGAGGATGAGTGTGCGTGTCAAAAAGAACGGCTATATATATGAAGATGCGTACGAGAGAGGCATTCCTACCGTAAAGCTTAAGGACGGCCTTTTAACCCCTGTGGGTACCACAAAAGAAACCGGAACAACAATCAATTTCCTTCCGGATGATACTATTTTTGAAAAAACCAGATTCAAGGAAGATGATATCAAATCAAGGCTCCATGAGACAGCATATCTAAATCCTGAGCTTACTATAGTCTTTCAGGATAAAAGACCCGGAGTTGAGGAATATATTGAATTCCACGAGCCCGACGGTATAACAGGTTTTATCAAGGACATGAATAAGTCAAAAGAGACAGTTCATGATGTTATTTCTTTTAGCGGAGAAAGCGATGGAGTTGAAGTTGAAGTTGCTTTCCAGTATGTAAACGAATTCCATGAGGAAGTTCTTGGCTTTTGTAACAACATCTATAATGCCGAGGGTGGTACACACCTTACCGGCTTTAAAACCATGTTTACAAATATAATCAATCAGTATGCCAGGGAGCTTAATATTCTCAAGGAAAAAGATGTCAATTTCACAGGTACTGATGTAAGAAACGGAATGACAGCTGTTGTTTCCATAAAGCATCCTGATCCGAGATTTGAGGGACAGACCAAGACAAAGCTTGATAACCAGGATGCTGCCAAAGTAGTTTCTAAGATCACCAACGATGAGATGACAAGATTTTTTGACAGAAATCTTGAAACCTTGAAATCCATCATAGGGTGTGCTGAAAAAGCTGCCAAAATCCGTAAGACAGAAGAAAAAGCAAAGACAAACATGCTTACCAAGCAAAAATATTCCTTTGACTCAAATGGTAAGCTTGCAAATTGTATCAGCAAAGATGCATCAAAATGCGAAATCTTTATCGTAGAGGGTGATTCCGCGGGCGGAAGTGCAAAGATGGCCAGGGACAGAAACTATCAGGCAATCTTACCTATTCGCGGAAAAATTCTTAATGTCGAAAAAGCCAGCATAGACAAAGTTCTTGCCAATGCTGAGATAAAGACTATGATAAACGCTTTTGGCTGTGGATTTTCCGAAGGCTACGGTAATGATTTTGACATTTCCAAACTTCGCTATGATAAGATCATCATCATGGCCGATGCGGATGTAGACGGTGAGCATATTTCAACACTTCTATTAACACTTTTCTACAGATTTATGCCGGAGCTTATTTTCCAAGGACATGTATATCTTGCGATGCCGCCTCTTTACAAGGCTCTTCCTTCCAAGGGGAAAGAAGAGTATCTGTACGATGACAGTGCTCTTGCAAAATACAGAAAAACTCACAAGGGAAGCTTTACTCTACAAAGATATAAAGGTCTTGGTGAGATGGATCCCGAACAGCTTTGGGAGACAACCCTTGATCCTGAAAGAAGGCTTTTAAAAGCTGTTGAAATAGAGGATGCGAAAATGGCCTCTCAGATGACTGAGCTTTTGATGGGTGTTGATGTTCCGCCCAGAAGAGAGTTTATCCATCAGCATGCTACAGACGCAGAACTTGATATATAGGATTCAAGGTAATAATAGTTCATGTCTGCATGAAAACTATTGTTATTTAACGATCCGATATATATACACATAAACCGGGGAAACACATATGGAAGATAGAATTATAAGAACCGAATATTCTGATATCATGCAGAAGTCATTTATCGATTATGCCATGAGCGTTATCGTTGCCAGAGCACTTCCTGATATCAGAGATGGTCTTAAGCCTGTTCAGAGAAGAACACTATATGATATGTATGAGCTTGGCATCCGCTATGACAGGCCTTACAGGAAAAGTGCCAGAATTGTGGGAGATACCATGGGTAAATATCATCCTCATGGTGACAGCTCAATTTATGACTGTCTTGTGGTTATGACTCAGGACTTTAAGAAGACCGTTCCTCTTGTAGACGGACACGGTAATTTCGGAAATATTGAAGGCGATCCTCAGGCTGCCATGCGTTATACCGAAGCAAGACTCTCAAAGATCACTCAGGAAGGCTTTTTGGAGGACCTTGACAAAAATGTTGTAGACTTTGTTCCGAACTTTGATGAGACTGAAAAAGAGCCTTCGGTACTTCCCGTAAAGATTCCAAACTTTTTGATAAACGGTTCCGAAGGAATCGCAGTAGGTATGGCAACAAGTACTCCACCTCATAATCTTGCTGAAGTGATTGATGCTGAAATTGCCTATATGCAAAATGAAAATCTTACCACAAAAGACCTGATGAAATATGTTAAGGGTCCTGATTTTCCAACAGGCGGAATAGTCATCAATAAAGATGAACTTTTGGAAGTATATGAAACAGGTGTCGGCAAGATCCGTCTACGTGGTAAAGTAGAGACTGAAAAAGGCAAAAACGGTCATATAAATCTTGTTGTAACCGAGATTCCATATACTATGATCGGTATGGGAATCGGCAAATTCATGTCAGATGTGGCTGAACTTGCTGAAAAAAAGGTTACAAACGACATTGTAGATATTTCCAACCAGTCATCCAAAGAGGGCATCAGAATCGTTATTGAGCTCAAAAAGGATACTGATGTTGAAAACTTTACAAATCTTCTTTATAAGAAAACCAAGCTGGAAGATACTTTTGGCGTTAATATGCTGGCAATCGATAACGGCCGTCCGGAAACTATGTCTCTTAAAGATATACTTCGCGCCTGCGTAGATTTCCAGTTTGAGACAGCCACAAGAAAATATACAACACTTCTGAAAAAAGAGCAGGAAAAGAAAGAGATTCAGGAAGGTCTTATAAAGGCCTGCAATGTAATTGATCTTGTAATTGAGATTTTGCGCGGATCCAAGGACAGACCTATGGCAAAGAAGTGCCTTGTTGAGGGTATTACGGAAGGTATCAATTTTAAGTCCAGAGAATCCAAGGCTATGGCAGCGCAACTGCAATTTACAGAAGCACAGGCAGATGCCATACTGGAGATGAGACTCTATAAACTTATAGGTCTTGAACTTAACGCTCTGGTAAAAGAGCATGAAGAAACTGTAGCAAATATTTATCGCTATGAGGATATTCTTGAAAGCCACGAATCAATGTCCATGGTAATTCAGAATGACCTCAACAGGATCAAAAAGGAATATCAGAGCGATAGGAAGACCGTAATTGATAACAGGGAAAATGCGGTTTATGAAGAGAAGCCCGTCGAAGAAATGGATGTTGCTTTCATTATGGACAGGTTCGGCTACGCCAAGACTATCGATGCTTCTACCTATGAAAAAAACAAAGAGACCATTGAGAATGAATTCAAATTCTCTTTTATCATGAAGAATACCGGAAAAGTGTGCTTTTTCACAAATATGGGAAATCTTCATACGGTAAAGGCTTCCGATCTTCCTCAAGCAAAGATGAGAGACAAGGGTGTGCCTATCGATAATATCAGTAACTTTGATACCTCAAAGGAGACAATAGTTCTTGCTGCAAGTCAGTCAGACCTAAACCTTTACCGTCTGGTATTTACAACAAAGATGTCCATGATGAAGGTTGTGGACGGCGGTGAGTTTGATGTTTCAAAGAGGACTGTTGCTGCCACCAAGCTTACAGAAGGTGATGAAGTGGTAAATGTTGAGATTCTTCATACCCAGAAAACTGTTATTCTTCGTTCCAACGACGGATATCTACTTAGATTTCCTGTTGATACAATACCTGAGAAAAAGAAGGCTGCAGTTGGTGTAAGAGGAATGAGACTTGGTAAAAATGATTATGTTCGTGATGTCTTTTACCTAAACGATATGGAAGAGCGTGCCATAACCCATAACGACAAACAGCTTCAGCTGGGACATTTAAAGGTTACAAGCAGAGATACTAAGGGAACAAAGGTGAGATTATGAGAGTAATTGCCGGTTCAGCAAGAAGATTAAAACTAGTTACTCCTGAGGGCAACGATACAAGGCCGACGCAGGACAGAATTAAAGAGACTCTTTTTAACATTATACAGATTGAAGTTCCGGGCTCGGTATTTATCGATCTGTTTTCAGGAAGCGGCGGAATAGGTATCGAAGCTCTTTCCAGAGGCGCTAAAAAAGCATATTTTATCGAAAATGCCGCAAATGCCTATAAATGTATTCTTGAAAATATAAAAACAACGCATTTTGAGGATTTTTCCACTGTAATAAAATCCGATGTTGTTATTGGACTTAGAAATATTCACGAGGAAGAGGCCGATATAATCTTCATCGATCCTCCATATCATGATGACCTTTACCAGAGGACAATAATGCAGCTGGGGAGCATGAACTATGTTACAAAAAATACTATGATCATTGTTGAAGCTCCGCTCGAAACCGATTTTTCTTTTGTAGGTGATCTTGGATTTGAGGTAAGAAGAGAAAAAGAATACAAAACCAATAAACATGTATTTATTTACAGAAAGGGTTAAATATGAAAACTGCTCTATATCCCGGTAGCTTTGATCCGGTTACACTTGGACATTTGGACATTATACAGCGTGCATCCCAGATGTTTGACACTGTGATTGTAGCTGTTATGTGTAATTCAGCCAAAACTCCATTGTTTACCCTTGATGAACGTGTTAAAATGATTAAAGAATCTGTTAAAGATCTTGATAATGTTATCATAGAATCCTTTGACGGATTACTGATAAATTATTGCAGAGAGAAAAACATTCATATTGTTATCAGAGGTCTTCGTGCCATAACGGATTTCGAATATGAACTTCAGATTGCACAGACCAACAAGGAGTTATCGCACAATCATGTTGACACGGTTTTTCTTACAACCAACCTCAAATACTCCTATTTAAGCAGCTCTGTAGTTAAGGAAATTGCAAGCTATGACGGGGATATCACTCCTTGCGTTCCGGATTTTGTAGCTGATGCTCTCTACGAAAAATATGGATATGAAAAAAGAAATAATAAGTAAAGTCAGGGGGACAACACTATGACAAGCAGGATTGAGCAGCTTATCGACGAAATTGAAGCATATATTGATGGCTGCAAACCTCAGCCTCTTTCTCAGACTAAGATTATAGTTAACAAAGAAGAAATTGATGAATTATTAAGGGAGCTTCGCAGTAAGACCCCTGAAGAGATCAAGAGATACCAGAAGATCATCAGCAATAAGGAAGCTATTTTAAATGATGCCCGTCAGAAGGCTCAGGCTCTTATTGATGAAGCTACAGTTCATACCAATGAACTCATAAATGAACACGAGATCATGCAGCAGGCATATGCACAGGCCAACGAGGTGGTTTCTCAGGCTGCAAAGAGAGCGGAAGAGATTCTCAACAAGGCAATGAATGAAGCAAACGAAATGAAGGCTTCTGCTGTTTCCTATACGGACCAGCTCCTTGCAGGTGTAGAGAATATCATTACTCAGTCCATAGATGCTACCAGCAAGAATAATGATGATATCATTGCATCCATAAGGCAGAACAGCGATAATATGATTGCCTCTATCAATCAGAGTAATGATAGCATTTTAACTGCACTTACTCAGTACGGAGAGGTTGTTAAGTCTAACAGAGCTGATCTTCAGCCTCCTACAGTTACAGCTTCCGGTGCATCTTCTGAAACATCTTATCTGGATGATGATTCAGCTACCGGAGAGATGCCATCAATTTCTGATGATGCATTAAATCTCGATATGTTAAACTAAAATTCAGACTCTAAACATCATAAGCTGTCGCTGATCGCGGCAGCTTATGTTTATTGAATAAAAGTATCTATGTGCATTTTAAATGTATATAAATGTATTTTGTTTTGTTAATTATTAAAAAAATTTCAGTGGAGTGGGATATGAAAAAAGTATTATTTAGAAGTTTATTATCTTTAATGTTAATTATTTCCTCTTTCAGATTCTATGATTTTTCGAGTGTAGCAGCAAATACCAATACAGTTATCGTTATTGATCCGGGACACGGAGGAGTTGGCGGAACAAATCTAGGAGCTGTTTATAATGGCTTTATGGAAAAAGATCTGACATTACAAGTTGCAAATGCCATGAAGAGTGAGCTTGAAAAATATGACGGCGTAACTGTTTATATGACAAGATCAACAGACAAGTATCTATCCCTTGAGGACAGGGCTGAATATGCAAAACAAGTAGGAGCTTCCTATGTTTTCAGTATTCATTTTAATGCCTCTTCAGAGCATGATTTCTATGGTTCCGAGATATGGTGTCCCTCAAGCGGAGAGTACTACAAAAAGGGTTATGAATTTGGACTTGTAGAGCAAAATGAACTGTCTATGCTTGGTCTTTATCAAAAAGGTGTAAAGACGAAAGTCGGTTCAAAGGGGGATTATTACGGGATTATCAGACAGTGCACAGCGCGTGGTATAACCTGCGACATAATAGAACACTGTTATCTTGATCACGGATATGATCTGCAGAATCTTAGTACTGAGAACTTTATTTCTTCACTTGGGATTGCTGATGCAACTGCAGTAGCCAAGTTTTTAAAGCTGTGCAGCAAGGATGGCAAAACAGACTACTCAAACTTTACATATACAAATGTAAAAACACCAAAAAGCGTGGTAAAGCAAGATATTACAAATCCCGAAACCTGTAATATTTCAGTTCTTTCATACGATTCAGCTTCCAGGAATGCTTTGGTTGAACTGACTGCCAAAGATAAGCAGAGCCCGATAATATATTTTTCCTATAGTGTTGATGGAGGAAAATCATTCTGTACTCTCGGAATGTGGGACAGAACCAAAGATACACAGTCTTTTAATATAAAAATTCCTGTAAATATGAAAGCTGCCAATATTATTGTCAGGGCTTTTAATAACTACGAATTATACAGTGACAGCAATGGAATTTTTCTGGAAACCAAATAATTTTTATTACTTAAACCGGAGTATTATTTTTGAGATTAGATAAATTTTTGGGAGACCATAATATAGGTACCCGTAAGCAGATAAAAGAATATGTAAAAAACGGAAGATGTTCTGTAAACGGAACAGTTATTTCCAAAGCAGATATGCGTATAGATGAGGACCATGACTTTATTTGTTTTGATGGAAAAGAGCTTTCATATAGCAGGTTCCATTATTACATGCTCTACAAGCCCCAGGGCGTTGTTTCTGCCACCACAGATGGGCGCAACAAAACTGTTCTTGATCTTTTGGCTGATGAAAATGTAAGAGGGCTTAGTCCGTGCGGAAGGCTGGATATTGACACTGAGGGACTTCTTTTACTTACCGATGACGGAGGGCTGATTCACAAGCTTCTTTCTCCCAAGAAACACGTAGATAAGATATATGAGGTTCATATCAGCAAAAGACTGAGTGACAGCGATATCAAAAGACTTGAAGAAGGCGTCGATATCGGAGATACAAATGATGATGGTACGCCCTTCATTACATTGCCGGCAAAAATAGAAGTTTTAAATGCTGATGAAAACGGGAGAGAGGTTGTTCATCTCACAATCCATGAAGGCAGATTTCATCAGGTCAAGCGCATGATGGAAGCTGTTGGAAATGAAGTTCTTTTCTTAAAGCGACTATCGATGGGAAGTCTTGTTCTTGATGATAGCTTACACCCCGGAGAGTACAGAAGCCTTACGGAAAATGAATTAAAAATGTTAGGAGTATACAAAGAATAATGCATTCCAGAGTATATAAGGGTGAATTTGGATATATTAAGTATCGAAAAAAAGTGGCTATAATAAGGACTGCAATTTGTTTGGCTATAGCTGTCGGATTATATGTAATAGGTCTTGTGGCCTACGGTTCTCAGAAAAACATTTTAAGTATCGTGGCTGCGCTTGGATGCCTGCCTACTGGATGGAGTGCCGTTAATCTTATAATGCTGATAAAAGCCGGCTTTTGCAGCGAATCGGACCACGATAAAATTGAGGCTCATAAGGGAGGACTTCTTATTCACTACGATCACGTAATAACTTCCTATGAGACCAATTACAATGTAAATGCATCAACAGTGCTTGATAAAAATATTTGCATGTATACTGCAGATAAGATGATGGATGTCATCGACTGCGAGAAACATATCAAGAAGATGATTGCACAGAGCGGATATTCAAGCTACAGCATTAAAATTTTTACCGATATTGATAAATTCTGTGACAGGCTTGATCAGCTTGAGAAACTGAGAAAAGATAAAAATATCAATCCCAAAGCCATTGAAGATGCATGGGTTCCCGGCACAGTGCAGACTCCTTCAGGAGTTCTTTTGTCTATATCATTGTAACCTAAAGCTGCATTATTGTATTTGAAATGATCATCATTGATCAGGTAGATATATGAAAGAAGTAATTATTGGAATAAACGAAGAAGGAAAGCGTCTCGATGCCTTTTTAAACAGCTATCTTCCACAGGCTTCCAAAGGTTTTATCTATAAGATGCTCAGGAAGAAAAATATTACGTTAAACGGCAAAAAAGCTGAGGGCACAGAGAAATTAAATCTTAATGACAGTATAAAAATATTCTTTTCCGATGAAACTTTTGAAAAGTTTAAGGGCTCAGCCACAAAAGCAAACCATAGAGAAGATTACAAAAGCGCCATAAAAGCTATCGGAAATCCGGAAATTATATACGAAGACAGTAATATACTTCTTGTGAACAAGCCGGCCGGTTTACTTTCGCAAAAATCCGAAAATAGTGACATAAGTTTAAATGACTGGCTTATAGAATATCTGTATGAAAAGGGTGATATTACAGACAAATCTATGGAAACATATAAGCCTTCCATCTGTAATCGTCTTGACAGAAACACCAGCGGTCTTGTTATATGCGCAAAATCCCTGCTAGGGGCCAGAACCATGAATCTGATGCTAAAGGAAAGAACGCTGGATAAGTACTACAGAACTATAGTGAGCGGTAAAATAACCGATACTTCAAGGCTCATCGGTTACCTTTATAAGGACAACAAGAAAAATACAGTCATCATCAAAAAAGATGATCCTCATGATAACAGGTATTCTTACATTGAAACTGAGTATGTTCCGGTTTCCTATGATAAAGAAAAGAATCTTACGATGCTTGAAGTGAAACTCATAACCGGTAAGACTCATCAGATAAGAGCTCACTTATCATCAATAGGGAGCCCTATAGTGGGCGATGTAAAATATGGCGGAAAAAAAATCGGTGATCTTAATTATCAGTTGCTTCACAGCTACAGGCTTAAGTTTCCCGTTGACATGCCTTCAGAGTTTTCAGATATTGCCGGCAGGGAATTTATAGCTAAATTACCACAGATATTTAATGATATTTTTTAGGGGGAATATATGCCTACTTGGAAGTCAAGAGGCCTTAGGGGGTCAACACTGGAGGAACTGATAAACAGAACCAATGAGAGGTATCAGGAGCTTTGTCTTGCTCTTATCCAGAAGATTCCTACGCCCATTACACCCATAAATATCGAAAAAGAGACAAGACACATCACACTTGCTTACTTTGATCAGAAAAGTACAGTCGATTATATTGGTGCAGTGCAGGGCATTCCGGTATGTTTTGATGCCAAGGAATGTGCTGTCAGTACCTTTTCTTTGGAAAACATCCATCCTCATCAGGTAAACTTTATGGAAGACTTTGAAAAACAGGATGGAATAGCCTTTTTTCTTATTTATTTCACAGGACTTAATGAATTTTATTACCTGCCATTCAGGACATTAAAAAAATTCTGGGACAGAGCGTCAAATGGCGGCAGAAAGAGTTTCAGAAGAGATGAACTTGACGATGACTATGTTATAACTACACCGGGGGACAGCGGAATACTGATTCCATATCTGGATCTCATCCAAAAAGATTTAGATGAAAGATAGTGTTGACATATAATTATCTGTAATGTAAACTCTGTAGTATGATACCGAATTACCATGGTAGCACTTCGCAGTATTAAAGTGCTATTAAATATTATAAGTGGGGTATATATGAGTAAGTTTTTATTGCATACACCTGATGGTGTAAGAGACGTATATGGCAGAGAATGTAATGATCGTAAATTTATTGCTGATAAGATCCACAATAAATTCAAAAGTTTTGGATATGAGGACATAGAGACTCCAACCTATGAATTCTTTGATGTCTTTGCAGAAGAGATCAACACTACAGATGCAAAGCAGCTTTTTAAATTTTTTGACAAAGAGGGCAACACTTTGGTGCTGCGACCGGATTTTACACCCTCTATTGCAAGATGTGCTTCCAAGGGCATGCTTGAAAATGGCAATCCTGTAAGAGTTTGCTACGAAGGCAACGCATTTTTAAACACCTCTAATCTTCAGGGCAAGCTTAAAGAGAATTACAATATTGGCGTAGAGCTCATGAACGATGCTTCAGTCTATGCAGATGCAGAAATTATAGCTCTTCTTATTGATTCACTAAAATGTATTGGTTTAACAGATTTCCAGGTAAGTGTCGGTGATGCCGACTATTATAAAGGAATCTGTGAGGAAGCCGGCATCAGTGATGAAACAGAGGAGAAGATCCGGGAAGCTATTATCGGTAAAAATTATTTTCTTGCTGAAAATATCATGATTGAGAACAATATACCTGAAAAGTATAAGAGCCTCATTGTGAAGGTCTCTGAATTCATCGGCTCGGACGATGCCTTAAATAAAGCCATGACTATGGTTTCCAATGAAAGAAGCCTTGCAGCCGTAAATAGGTTAAAAGAATTATATAAAGTTCTGACTTATTACGGTGTCGAGAAATATGTTTCCTTTGATCTGGGAATCTTAAGCAAATTTAATTACTATACCGGTGTCATCTTCAGCGCTTATACATATGGCGTAGGAGATGCAATTGCAAAGGGCGGAAGATACGACAATCTGCTTGGTAAATACGGAAAAAATGCTCCGTCAATAGGCTTTTCTATTGTTCTGGATGACCTTATTTCAGCTTTATACAGGCAGAATATAAGTATCAATAGCGAAGATGAAATAACAACAATTACTTATACTGAGGATACCTTTAAAGATGCCCTTGTTAAAGCCAAAAGTTTAAGGGATGCAGGAAAGAATGTAGTACTAAAGAGCATTTGATTTTTGTATCTGTTTAAATTCAAGTATTTTGTAGGATGATGCATCAAAATGCTCATCACGGAGGTTTTATGAGATATTTAACCTTTGCCCTTGGAAAGGGCAGACTTGTGGACTCCACAATGGAGCTACTTAATAAATGCGGAATTAACTGTGATGAAATTCTTGATAAAAAGACAAGAAAGCTTATATTCACTAACGAAGAATTGAAATTAAAATTTTTCCTGGCAAAAGGGCCTGATGTTCCCACATATGTTGAATACGGAGCAGCTGATATAGGTATTGTCGGGGCTGATACTATTCTTGAAGAGAACAGAAGAGTATATGAAGTTTTAGATCTGGGATTTGGAAAATGCAGAATGTGCGTATGTGGTCCTCATGATGCCAAAAAGCTTTTGGAGCATCGTGAAATGATCAGAGTTGCAAGTAAGTACCCCAATATCGCCAAGGATTATTTTTTCAACAAGAAGCATCAGACTGTTGATATTATAAAGCTGAATGGATCTGTTGAACTGGGGCCGATAGTTAACCTATCAGATGTTATTGTTGATATCGTGGAAACCGGATCCACATTGAGAGAAAACGGTCTTGAAGTATTGGAAGAAATCTGTCCTCTGTCTGCCAGAATGATCGTCAATCAGGTAAGTATGCAGATGGAAACCGAACGAATCAGAAAGCTTATTAACGATATGAAGGAGAATTTAACATAATGCGTGTTCTTGAATTAAATGAGAAAACAAAACAGGAGTTACTTAAAAATCTTCTTAACAGAAATCCCGGAAGCTATGGCAGCTACGAATCCACTGTTAATGAAATAATTGAAAATGTCAAGGCAAATAAAGATAAAGCTCTGTTTGATTACACTCTTAAATTTGATAAATGTGAAATAAACTCAGACAATATCCGTGTAACCAAAGAGGAAATTGATGAAGCAATAAAATCTCTGGATCCTGAATTTATTGAAGTAATGAAAAAGAGTGCAGAGAACATCCGGGTTTTTCACGAGAAGCAAAAGAGAAATACCTGGATTGACACAAAGGATGATGGAAGTATCTTAGGTCAGCGCATTCTGCCTATAGAAATTTCGGGTGTATACGTTCCGGGCGGTACAGCTGCTTACCCATCAAGCGTTTTAATGAATGTTATGCCTGCTAAAGTGGCCGGAGTAGAGCGTATCATCATGTGTACCCCTCCCGGAAAAGACGGTAAGGTAAATCCGGGAACTCTTGCAGCTGCAAGTATTGCCGGTGTCACAGAAATATATAAGGTCGGTGGAGCACAGGCAATTGCAGCCATGGCTTTTGGTACTGAAAGCGTACCTAAAGTAGATAAAATCACAGGCCCGGGCAATATCTTTGTTGCCCTTGCCAAGAAGGCCTGCTTTGGTTATGTATCAATTGATTCAATTGCAGGTCCCAGTGAAATCCTGGTACTTGCAGATGAGACAGCAAATCCCAGATTTGTCGCCGCAGATCTTTTATCTCAGGCAGAGCACGATGTTCTTGCCTCAGCTATTTTGATCACCACATCGAGAAAACTTGCTGATGAAGTATCAACTGAGATAGACGGATTCCTTAAAAAACTTGAAAGAGCAGATATTATCAGTAAGTCTCTGGACAATTACGGCTATATTTTTGTTGCTGACAATATGAGTGATGCAATTGATGCCACAAATGCTGTTGCATCTGAGCACCTTGAGATCATAACTGAGAATCCTTTCGAAACAATGACCAAGGTTAAAAATACAGGTGCTATTTTCCTGGGATCTTATTCATCAGAGCCTCTGGGAGATTATTTTGCAGGCCCGAATCACATTCTTCCAACAAACGGAACTGCAAGGTTTTTCTCACCCCTTAATGTGGACGATTTCATGAAGAAAACCAGTATCGTTTCCTATTCCAAGGATGCACTTAAAAAGGTACACAAGGATATTGAGCTGTTTGCGAAAAAGGAAGGTCTTACAGCTCACGCTAATTCAATTGCTGTAAGGTTTGAGTAAAACAGTCAATTTCTAAAATATTGATTGTAATATTATTATTTAAAGTATTTTATGTGTTATTAAATTGACCAGTTAGTTTAATAATACACGTCAGGTTTTTTGTAGTATCCGGCAATTGTAATTTTGCAAGTTAACTTTCTAAAATCATTCTAAATTGCAAGTTATTTAATTTTAATAAGATTAATTTAACAATATTTTGTTCGCTTAATTTAAGGAGACACAATTTATGGAAAAAAGATCCTCCGAAATTGCAAGGAAGACAAAAGAAACAGATATTGAAGTTTCTTTGTGCATTGATGGAACCGGCAAATGTGAAATATCTACGGGTATCGGTTTTTTTGATCACATGCTTGAAGCTTTTGCCCGTCACGGATTATTTGACCTTAATGTCAAAGTAAAAGGTGATCTTAATGTGGACTGTCATCACACTATTGAAGATACCGGAATAGTACTGGGACAGGCTATAGCAAAAGCTATCGGCGACAAGCAGGGAATTAAGCGCTATGGCAGTAATATCCTCCCAATGGATGAAACACTTGTAATGAGCGCGATTGATCTTTGCTCAAGGCCGTATTTTGTTATGGATGGAGAGTTTACTTCTCCCATGGTGGGTGAATTTGACACACAGATGGTCAGGGAATTTTTTTATGCTGTATCCTATTCAGCAGCCATGAATTTGCATCTCAGAATAATTACAGGCCATAATGACCACCACAAGATAGAAGCATTGTTTAAATCTTTTTCCAAATCTTTGGATGAAGCGACAATGATCGATCCGAGAATTACTGACGTATTAAGCACAAAGGGAGCTCTTTAATGGATAAGTACACAAAAAAACTAATCGCATCTGTTTACCTAAAGGATCAGAAAGCTGTCAGATCACTTGATGACTTTACTGTAATTTCCGACAATCCTAAAAACCTGGCATCAGGCTATTCAGACGCCGGTTTTGATGAAATCATTGTATTTGACCTTTCAAAATCAGGTGATGATGCTTCTCACGATAAGGCGCTGGATTGTATAAAAGATATTTGTAAGGCTGCAGACGTTCCTGTAACAGGCGCCGGCAATATTAAGCGCATGGAAGATGTTAAAAAGCTGCTTTATGCCGGATGCAAAAAAGCTCTTTTAAACTTCTCAAAGCAGGGAAATATCGATATACTCGATGAAGTTTCCAAGAAGTTTGGAAAAGATAAGATTGGAATCAGCTTTTCTGATGCTTCTCAGATTGAAAGCAATAAAAAGCAGGTAGAACTATTAGCCTCAGCTTTATTCTTTATCGGCGATTTTACAAGCGAAGCAGGCGCATTACTTAATAACTGCATTACTACAGATACTCCGCTTTTTGTTTCTCCCTTAGATACTGAGAGCAAAACACCTTACGAGATCTTTTCCGGCAATGTTTTTGTTTCCGGCCTCTATGGAAATTACCTCAATGGTAAGGCATCCGAAATAACTGATATCAAAACAGATTGCCTTGAAAAAGGTATTGAAATGTGTCGGTTAGAGCCTGCTTTTTCATGGTCTGAACTTAAAAAGAATTCAGATGGAATGGTTCCTGTAATAGTTCAGGATTATCGAACCGATCAGGTTCTTATGCTGGCTTATATGAATGAAGAGGCATATAATAATACTTTAAGGACAGGAAAAATGACTTACTTTAGCAGAAGCCGAAATGAGCTCTGGATAAAGGGTGAGACAAGTTCACATTACCAGTATGTAATGTCTCTTACTGCCGATTGTGATCTTGATACAATTCTTGCTAAAGTAAAACAGATCGGAGCTGCCTGCCATACCGGCAGTTATTCATGCTTTTTCAATAAGATAGCAGCTAAAGACTACAGCGAGAAGAATCCGCAAAAAGTTTTGGACAGTGTCTTTGAGGTAATAAAGGACAGAAAAGAAAATCCAAAAGAAGGATCTTATACCAATTATCTTTTCGATAAGGGCATTGATAAGATTTTAAAGAAGGTTGGAGAAGAGGCAACAGAGATGGTAATTGCTGCCAAGAACCCCAATTCAAATGAAATAGTTTACGAAATGTCAGATTTCCTGTATCATATGATGGTCCTTATGGCTGAAAAAAATGTCAGCTGGGAGGATGTAACAGATGAACTATCACGACGATAAGGAAATAATATGAATTACAAATTAGCATTGTCAGATGAGACACTCCTAAGTATTGAGAAACCCGAAAGGTATATTGGTAACGAGGTAAACAGCGTTACCAAAGACAAGGATCAGGTTGATATCAGATTCGCGTTCTGCTTTCCGGATGTTTATGATATAGGAATGTCTCATCTTGGTATTCAGATACTTTACGGACTCTTTAACTCTTACAGCGATGTATGGTGTGAAAGAGTCTATTCTCCTTGGGAAGATATGGACAGAGTATTAAGAGAGCAGAATATTCCTCTTTTTGCTCTTGAGTCTCAGGATCCTGTAAAAGAGTTTGATTTTCTCGGATTTACACTCCAGTATGAAATGTGCTATACGAACATTCTGCAGGTTCTTGATTTATCTAAAGTTCCGTTTCTTTCCTGTGAGAGAACCTGGGATGATCCTATTGTTGTAGGCGGAGGCCCATGTACATATAATCCTGAACCAATAGCAGATTTCTTTGATTTTTTCTATATCGGAGAAGGCGAGACCAGGTACAGAGAGATCTTTGATCTTTATAAAAAAGCCAAAGAAGAAGGAGTATCAAGACAGGATTTCTTACGCGAATTATCTCATATTCCGGGAATGTACGTTCCTTCTCTTTATGATGTTTCTTACAAGGATGACGGCACAATAAAGGCCATGGTTTCTAAATTTGAAGATGTACCATCTGTTATTAAAAAAGAGATGTGCACCGATCTTTCAAATGCATTTTATCCAACAAAGCCTGTTGTACCTTACAGTAAAATTACTCAGGACAGGGTTGTGCTGGAAGTTATGAGAGGATGCATCAGAGGCTGCAGATTCTGTCAGGCAGGTCAGTTATACAAGCCCCTGCGCGAAAAGGATGTTGATTATTTAAAAAAGCTGGCAATTGAATCATTAAAAAACACCGGTTATGAAGAAATATCCCTCAGTTCCTTAAGTTCAAGCGATTATACCGGACTTCCTGAGCTTCTGGATTTCCTCATAGAAAGCTGCAATGAAAAGAAGGTTAATATTTCATTGCCTTCACTTAGAATAGACGCTTTTTCACTGGATGTTATGAGTAAGGTCCAGGATGTTAAGAAAAGTTCTCTTACCTTTGCTCCCGAAGCCGGCACTCAGCATATGCGAGACGTTATCAATAAGGGACTGACCGAAGAGGACATCTTGCGTGGTTCTCATGAAGCCTTTATGGGAGGCTGGAATAAGGTAAAACTATATTTCATGCTTGGACTTCCGTTTGAAACCGATGAAGATATTCTGGGAATCGGTGATATTGCCAATAAAATAGCAGTTGAATACTTTGAAACTGTGCCCAAAGAGAAGAGAAATGGAAGAACGATTGATATTGTTGCGAGCACGTCTTTCTTTGTTCCAAAGCCTTTCACGCCTTTCCAGTGGGCGCCTATGAATACAAAAGAAGAGTTTCTTGAAAAAGCTAATAAGACCCGAAAGGGCATTATGTCCCAGCTGAATCAGAAACATATAAAATACAACTGGCACGAAGCCGATGCCAGCATGATGGAGGGTATCTTTGCAAGAGGAGACAGAAAACTTGGCGAAGTTATCTTGAAAGCCTATAAGAAAGGCTGCATTTTTGATGCCTGGCAGGAGTACTTCAAGTTCGATGTCTGGATGGAGACCTTTAAGGAATGTGGAGTTGATCCATTCTTCTACACAACCAGAAACAGAGCAGATGATGAAATATTCCCCTGGGATATCATTGACTGCGGCGTAACAAAATCCTTCCTTTTGAGGGAATGGAATATGGCCAGAGAAGGAAAACCGTCAAAGAACTGCAGACAGGGTTGTCTCGGCTGTGGAGCAGCATCTTTTGGTGTCGGAGTTTGTTTTGAAAATAAAGGTTGATATGTTATCGGAGAACAGTTGTTATGAATAAATTAAGGCTAAAATTCTCAAAGAATGGACCTATCAAATTTATTGGTCATTTGGATGTTATGAGATATTTCCAAAAAGCTATAAGACGAGCAGAAATAGATATCAAGTATTCGGAAGGTTTCAGCCCTCATCAGGTTATTTCCTTTGCCCAGCCCTTAAGTGTCGGAGCTACAAGCGACGGCGAGTACATGGATATGACCGTAAATTCCATGGTAAGTACCAATGATATTATGAACAGGTTAAACCTCGTCATGAATGAGGGTATTGAGATTCTTGCGATTGAAGAACTTTCAGAAGGTGCTGAAAAAGCGATGACAGCAGCTTACGCAGCCCGCTATAACATAAAGTTTCGCGAAAACTCCATGCCTGATTTTGACTGGATAAGCGAGTTTAAGAAATATCTATCCCTGGACAAGCTTCCTGCCATGAAGAAAACCAAGAGCGGGGAAAAAGAGATTGATATGAAACCTATGATTTTTGATTATTCGTTTGATGAAGAAAATGAATCGGTTAATCTGCTTTTGAGCATGAGTAGTATGGCTACTTTAAAACCTGCGTTGCTGTTTACCGGTTTCTTTGAGTGGCTTTCTAAAGATTTTTCTCCGGTAGCACTTGATATACATAGGATTGATATATACAAGCTGGAAGAAAACAATAACAGGAGTTATATCATTCCTTTTATAAATAATTTGAATGAACCTGAATTCTATTTATCATAAAGGAGTTTATATATAAAAGTGCAGAGCGCAAACATTATAATTTCAGAATATAAAAAAACACCTGTTGTTTGCGGTTTTATAGATGACAAACTTGAATATCTCACTTTTGCCAGAGATAGTGAGCTGAATAAAGTATACATTGGCAAAGTTGACCACATTGTCAAAAATTTAGATGCTGCATTTATCAGGTTCGGACAGAACACTATCGGATATCTCTCTCTTAAAAATATCGTCGATGCCTGCATTACATCCAAAAAATCAAAAACCGATGCTATTTTAAAAGCGGGAGATGAAGTTCTTGTTCAGATTGATTCTGAAGCAATCAAAACAAAGAAATGTAAACTCACTACCGGAATTTCTATTTCCGGTAAATATTGTGTCGTTACTTTGGGAAGAAGCGGAGTCGGTGCTTCCGTGAAGCTTGAAGATAGTCTCAGAAAAAGAGTTGTAGAAGAAACTAAAAGCAGATTAACCGATTTGAGTAATGAATATAAAAAGCTTTTATACGACACATGTTGCGGTTTTATCATTAGGACAAGCGTTTTTGACATAATTGACCTTTCAGAACAAAGCTATATTGATCTTATAGCTGCAGATGCAGAGTGCGTACTGCAGAAACTGGCCAATATCCTTAAGGAGTCAAGACTGCGGACTATATATTCCTGCATTTATTCTCCTATGTCAAACAATGGAAGTGAAGATGACATTTTATCAGCATGTATTAAAAAAACAGACGCTTTCTTAAAAATCCGCGGATTTAATGATGCTTTGACTATACAAGACACCGGAATACATGGAATTGTTTCTAAGATTGATTCCTTAAAATCCGGCAGAGTATGGCTTAAGAGCGGTGCATTTCTGATTATCGAACAGCTTGAAAGTTTTAATGCGATTGATGTAAATACCGGAAAGGCTATAAAAGGTAAAAAGGATATTTCTTTTGAAGTTAATCTGGAAGCGGCTGATGAAATCATGAGGCAGATAAGACTTCGCAATCTTACCGGCATGATCCTGATTGATTTTATCAATATGAAGGATACAGAAGATTACGACAAATTAACTGATCATATTAAGGAGCTTTGCAGAATGGATCCCGTACATACTACATTCGTTGATATTACCGGGCTTGGCATTGTAGAGCTTATAAGAAATAAAAACGATAAATCATTAAAAGAAATATTACAAGATGTTGAAAATAGTGTTGACATATGATAAATACAGTGTTATATTATCATGGTATGCCGCTTAACTAGGCTTAAGTGAGTTTTTACTCCGCCAAAGTTAGCGAGTTTTTAGAAGAAGGAGGCAACTTATGTACGCAATTAT
>SVFZ01000101.1 GCA_015056585.1 Butyrivibrio sp.
AACAGCGCTCATGGCATCTATTATCATGCCTCTTTTTACGATCTTCAGGCAGCAGCGATGATGACTATGCTGCCAAACTCTGCGGAATTTGTGGTAAAAGAGCTTGCGGATGTTTATGCGCACAACGTAAATGATTTCTGGATCATCAATTGCTCGAATGTAAAGCCGCACACCTACTACCTCGATCTTATCGCAGCAATGTGGAATCAAGAATGTTCAGGTTTTGAATCGACAAACATCGTAAATGAAAATAATGTACATATAGCGCGTATTCCGCAAAAAGAAGAGCAGAAAGTTGACATTCATAGCTTTGTGCAACGGCACCTCGATTCATACGTGGGCGCATATTATGGAAAAGACCTTCCGGCGGATCTGCTCGATGAAATAAAGAAAGCCTACATTTTGTGGCCTCTCTATGCTCCAAAATACGGGCCCCACGACGATGACCATGCAGGGGAGCAGTTTGCGAATCACGGGGCACGAATTCTGGCCTGCGGCTTTATCGGTAATTTCAACAGGCAGAATCCGGAAGCGACTAAGTCTCTGCATGAACTTGACTGGATATGTAAAAGCGACATGCTTCTTGAACAGGTCCGTTGGCATGAGGAAAAATACAGCAAGGCTCTGGCTGGATATGCGGAATATCTGGAGACCTGTAACAAGGTAAAAGAAAAGCTATCGTCATTAGATAAAGGCCAGGCATCAAAAGAGGACAACGCAATAGGAAAAGACCAGACATCAGGATATATGAGCACCGCGGAGGTTTTTTCCGACAATCTCATATGCCAGGTCGAGTATCTGTACTACAGCTATCTTGGAGCAGTACATATCTGCAGAGCAATACTTGCCTGCCTTGATGGGAAAAGAGAAAGCGGCAGATTTATTGATGTTCTTGAAGAGGGACAAAACGGCGAAGCCATTGATTATCTCTCTGCTTTTTATGAAGCAGGTCTTGCAGAGAAAGCCTTTTTTGAGGGGTATGAAACTATGCGAAGTCATGAACATGGCATATGGAAAGGCTTCTACGAGAATGACTGCGAAGCTGACATAAGGCAATCAGGATACGTGGCAAAAGATCTGATGTCCTACTTGCGAGTACTTGGAGACGGGCCACATTTCTATAAGTGGCAGCGGAAATTCCAAAAAGAATCGGGAGGAGAGAAAGTGCACCTGATCCTCAGAATCAAAGAGCATCTTACGGATGAAGATCTCTGGAATCTGATGAAAGCTGCTGATCTCAGATACTAAGAAAACGTTCAGGTTGAATAGTTTTAGCAACCTGAACGTTTTTGATTTACATATATTCGAACTCACTTAATGCTCTCTGCCATGGCAGTCCAGTCATAGTTCTTGAGGGCGTCGGAAAAAGCAGCAACTTTATTGGAGGCGTCATCCGGCAGATCATACTGGGAAAGCTCGGCAAGAATCATCTCGATGGCGTCGTAATCCATTTCCTTAACAAACTTTTTAAGTGCTTCGAAGGCGTTCTCCAATTCTATGTCAGATATTGAGAGTTTGCTGGGAGCATGCTCCGGTTCAAGCGTTACGTCTTCGATTTTTGCGAGTTTGTCTTTAAAGCTCCTATAGAGGTTAAGGAGAGCATCGGTCTGAGAATTTACAGTTTCGGTGTCTCCGTCCTTTGCCGCGTACTCCAGGTCTTTTGCCAGAGAAGCGAGACTCTTTGCGCCCATGATGCGGGCTGCGCTTTTCAAGGCATGAACTTTTATGGCGTAGAGATCAAGATCACCTATGTCTAAAGCGTCTTCAATGACGTCAGCTTTGTGATCCAGAGACTCATAGAATGTTTTTACAAATTTAAGCAAATGGTGCGGAGAACCGGTGTACTCAAGCGCATCATCAAGATCTAAGCCTGCATCGGTGGCAAGCCAAGAAAGTTCTTCCGGAACAGTTTTAGAATTTGTATTAACATCGGTATTTTCCATAAGTTTAGCCAGCCTTTTCGCTAATGTTTACGTTTACGTTTTTACAATGAACAATATCTTTCTAATCATTATTGTACTTAATTAATCTCATAAACTCAAATTAAATTAATAGAAAAGAGGTATGAAAAAAATAATTGTGTAAGCAGCCGTTGCGAATTTATGGAATTTTACCTGAGAATTCATGACTTCAAATAAGACGAAACCAGTTTTAGCATCTCGTCCCTGCCGGTGGTCTTATAGATACAGCCGTCGGGCTCAAGTCCGGATTTATCGGCGCGGATGTTTTCTTCCATCTCATCGGCATCGTTTCCTGTGATGTAGACCACAGGAGTTTTGGAGGAAGAGACTGCGGTATCCTCAGATACAGAGCCGCCTGACGATGAGTTTTTGCCGGCTGCATCAGCTGTCTTAAGCTCTTTGATCTTCTTAAGCATCTGAGGACCATTTATATCCGGCATCTCATAATCCAAAAGTATCAGATCTGCGTTGTTTCCTGAGAGCCATTCCAGTGCGGTTTCACCGGATGTGGACATAAAGACCTTGTAGTCGTCTTTAAGCCAGCCTCTGAGAAGGCTGATATAGCCCGGATCATCATCTATAATGAGTATCCTTTTCTGCTCTTCCCTATTTTCTAATTTATTTATTAAATCTCTTATTCCTGATGTTCCGGAAATCATTATTCCTCCTGAAAAACATGTATTTATGACCTTTTGACCCTATCATCATATCACATTATCTTGACATTTTCTTTGCCACAGAGGGCTTCGAAGGCCTCCAGTACCGGCTTGTCTGCGTGGACAGAAAAGGCCCGGCCCAGCTTTTTCATCTGCTTGGTCTTGGCAAGGCAGACAACTACTTCGTCCTTGCCATCGCTGGATGAAATGATCTTATTAACGTCAGCCATTTTGTTTTCATAGTCGGCCATATCTTCAAAGCGCAGCCAGACAGACTTGGGCACTTCATCAAAAAGAGAAATCTTGCTGGCGATGAGCTTGGCATCTCTCTCGTCTTCCACAGAAACACGGCCCTCAATAAAGACCTTGGCATCCTCGTTGATGCGAGGGGCATTGGCTTCATAGGTCTTTGGGAAAACAATAACTTCCACAGAGCCCACCAGATCCTCAAGGGTAAGGAATGCCATTACCTGGTCGTTCTTGGTGTACTTGATCTTCTTCTCACTGATGATGCCTCCGATCACAGCATTTGCATTATCCTGTACGTTTGGAACACCCTTTTCATCATCGATGACAAAATCAGCTGTGGTATTGGTGATCTTCTTTTTCCACATGGCGATGTATTCCTCAAGCTGATGGCCTGAAACATAGATTCCAAGCACCTCTTTTTCAAACTCCAAAAGGAGCTCACGAGGAAACTCTCCAACATTCGGGAGTGGAATTTCATACTGTTTTTTGTCTTCTTCGGTGGCAAAGTCAAAGAGAGACATCTGTCCGGCCATGGCGTTTTTGCCGGAAGTATGAAGCTGATCCATGATCTGTCCGTAAACAGTCATCAGCTGCTTCCTTGTTCCATCAAAGCAGTCAAAGGCGCCGGCCTTGATAAAGTTCTCTACAGCGCGCTTGTTGACATCGTTTTGCCTTCCCTGCATTCTTGTCAGGAAATCGTTAATATTCTTAAATTTCCCATGGAGCTGCCTCTCGGCCACAATTGAAGCTATCACAGGGCGTCCAATCCCTTTTATGGCAGTGAGGGCATACCTTATAGCTTTTTCTCCATCCGGTAACTCACAGACCGAGAATCCATCGAACCCCTCATTGATATCAGGAGGCAAAAGAGTGATGTGCATATTCCTGCAGCTCATGATATAGCCGGAAACTTTGCCGGGATTATCAATGACTGAAGTCATAAGGGCAGCCATGAATTCGACAGGATAGTAGCGCTTAAGCCATGCGGTC